>CAZONS010000072.1:0-13138 GCA_964581195.1 uncultured Thiobacillus sp.
GGTGATCACCAGCGGTGGCGTCTCGGTCGGCGAGGAGGATCACATCAAGGCCGCGGTCGAGACACTCGGCCGCATCGAGATGTGGAAGGTGGCGATGAAGCCGGGCAAGCCTCTGGTCTTCGGCCGCGTCGGCGAGGCCGACTTCCTCGGTCTGCCCGGCAACCCGGTCTCCGCCTTCGTGGTGTTCTGCCTGTTCGCGCGGCCCTTCCTGTTGCGCCGGATGGGCGCCGCATCCCTGCCCGCCGCCAGCTTCACCGTGCCGGCGGGGTTCGATTGGCCCAAGCCCGGAGGGCGCCGGGAATTCCTCCGCGCCCGGCTTCAGGATGGCTGGGCCATGCTCTATCCCAACCAGAGTTCAGGGGTGCTGACTTCACTGGCCTGGGCTGATGGTCTGGTCGACCTCGAAGCCGGCGTCAGCGTCATGAATGGCGATACGGTACGTTTCCTGCCGCTCTCGGAGTTACTCAAATGAAAGTGCGCCTGCTCTATTTCGCCCGCCTGCGCGAAGTCTTCGCCCTGGGTCAGGAAAACCCGGATCTGCCCGCCGAGGTCGTCACCCTGGCCGGGCTGCTCGACTGGCTACGGCAACGTGGTGGCGCCTGGGCCGAGGAACTGGCGGCCGGCCGCGCCTATCGGGTCGCCATCAATCAGGATCTGATCGAGCAGGACGCGGCGCTGCGGGAAAATGATGAAGTGGCGATCTTCCCGCCCGTGACCGGAGGCTGAATGAAAATCGCCGTGCAGTCCGAGGCCTTCGACCTCAATGCCGAAGTCGCCGCCCTTCATCACGCCAACCCGAAAGTCGGCGCGGTGGTCAGTTTTCTCGGTCTGGTGCGCGACATCAACGCGGGGCAGGGGGTCACGACCCTGAGCCTGGAACACTATCCGGGCATGACCGAGAAAGCCCTCGGGGAGATCGTGGTCGAGGCGGGGCAGCGCTGGGAAGTGCTCGACGCCACCGTCATCCACCGTGTCGGCGCGCTGCAACCGACCGAGCCCATCGTTCTCGTGGCGGTGGCATCCGGTCATCGTGGCGATGCTTTCGCCGCCTGTGAATTCATCATGGATTTCCTGAAAACCCGGGCGCCATTCTGGAAGAAGGAAACCACGCCGGCGGGCGAGCACTGGGTGGACGCTCGCGAAAGCGACGAGAGGGCCGCCGCGCGCTGGAGGCGGTAAGGTTCGAATCTCGGTAATCCCCTGGTCGCCGAGGTGGTACAGTTGGGCAGGGGAAGCATGCCGGTCGGCACGGTTGTTTGCCCCGGTGGTTTCCCCGCACGGTCCAACACATGTACTGCTCAAATGATCAAAGAGTTGGCGGCGGTCTTTCGCACCCCCTTCCTGCGCAACATCCTGATCGTCGCGCTCGTCACGGCGGCGGTCTTTCCCGTTTACCTCCAGCATTACGGTTATCCGCGCCTGACCGCTCTGCTCCTGCGTTTTACCGAGGATGATTCCGAGCGTGTCGCGCGTTATCTCGGCGCCATCCTGTCGCCATCCGGAACGGCGCTCTCACGTGCGTCCCTGACGCCGGCTTTCCAGGAAAATGCCCGCCTGCTGCAGACGGGGTTCAGGCTGGAAAGGCTCAAGGTCTTCGCGCCCGACGGCGAGGTGATCCATTCGTCCGCTCCGGCGGATATCGGCCAGCGCAATCAGCATGACTATTTCCACCAGCAAGTCGCCAGGGGGCAGGTCTACAGCAAGGTGGTGCGCAAGGAATCGCTGACCGCCGAGGGCAGGTTCGTGAAGGTCGATGTCGTCGAGACCTATGTGCCGCTGATGCATGAGGGGCGATTCCTGGGCGCGTTCGAGGTGTATTTCGACATCACCACCCGGCGCGACAGTCTGGACGCGCTGCTGGAGGATTCGACCGCCATCACGTACGGCATGGCGGCGGTCCTGCTGCTGGCCGTGCTGGTCGCGCTGGTGGTCGCCGGCAGGTCGGAGCGCACACGGGAAGTGGCGCGTGAGGCTTTGCGGCGCAGCGAGGCGCGTTTGCACAACATGGCGGCATCGGCGCAGGACGCCATCGTGGAAATGGACGCGCAAGGCCATGTCTCGTTCTGGAACCGCGCGGCCGAGCGGCTGTTCGGTTTCAGCGAGGGCGAGGTGCTGGGACAGGATCTGCACAGACTGGTCGCTCCCCCGCGCTTCCACGCCGCCTTCGCTGCCGGGTTCCAGGGGTTCCTGGCTTCGGGGCAGGGGCGCCTGCTGGGCAAGACCACCGAGTTGGTCGGGCTGCGCAAGGATGGGTCCGAGTTCCCCATCGAGATATCCATCGCCGCGACCCACGATGCGCGCGACCGCAGGGTGATCGGCATCATTCGCGATATTCGGGAACGCAAGGAAGCGGAGCAACGCTTGAAGCTGGGCGCGAGCGTCATCAGCCATGCCGCGCAGGGCATTACCGTCACCGACGCCGAGGCCAACATCCAGTTGGTGAATCCGGCCTTTACCCGGCTGACCGGCTACACCCTGGAAGAGGTGATCGGTGGCAAGCCCAGTCGTCTCAAGTCGGGACGGCACGGCCCCGAGTTTTACGACAGGATGTGGCGTGAATTGCTGGAGACCGGCAGTTGGCAGGGCGAGATCTGGAACCGCCGCAAGAATGGCGAGGTGTATCCGGAATGGCTCAGCTTGAGCGCCATCTACGATGACCACGGCAAGATCACCAATTTCATCGGGATGTTCTCGGATATCAGCCAATTGAAAGCGGCAGAGCAGGATCTGGAGCGGCTGGCCTTCTATGATCCGCTGACGGCCGTGCCCAATCGCCTCCTGTTTCGCGAACGTCTGCAACAGGCCATGCGGATGACGGACCGCATGGACAAGGCGTATCAGACCGCCTTGCTCTACATCGATCTCGACTACTTCAAGCAGGTGAACGACATCCATGGCCATGAAGTGGGCGATCTGTTGCTGCAGGAAGTGGCGGCCCGCATCGGTGCCCTGGTGCGGGATGTCGATACCGTCGCCCGTCTGGGCGGAGACGAGTTCGCGGTGGTGCTGGTGCATTTGCCAGACCCCGCCACCGTGACGCGGGTGGCCGATGAGATCATCGTCGCGCTCACCGCGCCCTTCCACCTTGGCGATGCGCGCGAGGAGATCCGGATCGGCGCCAGCATCGGCATCGCTCTCTACCCCGAGCACGCCGGCGATATCGACACCCTGGTGAAACTGGCTGACGCGGCCATGTACGAAGCCAAGGCGGAGGGGCGTAACCGCCACCGCTTCAGCATGCCGCGGCAAACGACCTGAGGGATTGGGAAACCACCCTGATCGGGTGTTTCCCTGGGGCGAACCGTCGCGGCGAGGCTCCGGCAGTGGGGGTCAGGCGGCCGCGGCCAGTTCCTGGTTCGCGTCGGCGCTTTCCCGCAGCAGGTCACGGACGCGGCCGGTCAGGTTCCCGAGTTCTTCGATCTGGCGGGCGACCTCGATGTGCATCTGGTCCAGTTCCCCGATACGATCCTCCAGGGTGTCGGCCGCCTTGTGGATGCGCTTGACGCTTTCCAGCCGCCGCCGCAACTGCATCTGGTGCTCGCGGACCTGGCCTTCCATGGGCGACATCACCGCCTTCAACCAGCCCTCGACATCCTTGTTGAGTACCTCGAAGACCTGCACCACGCGCGAGGCCAGGGTTTCGAAAAAACGCGAGGTGAGGGTGTACTGCTCGGTGGTGAGGAAGGTGTAGAAGGTGTTGAACTGCTGGTCGTAGGCGCTTTCGAGGCGCTGGATCTCCTTGCGGTAGCGCAGGATCGAGAAGGGCGGGATGGCGACCAGGTTGATGCCGTGTTCACGGTTCAGCTTCTGGTACATGGCGTCCATCATCTTGTTGATTTCCTCGACCTGGCCATTGGCGGCATCGAGGTGGGCGTCCACGTGCTTGAAGAAGCTGCTCATGGCGTCGCGGATGCCCTTGGTGAAGCGGCTTTGCACCATCGCTTCGCGGGCGTCGCGGACTTCGTTGCGGAGGATGTCCATGCCGATCTGGGAGAACAGCTTGACACTCTGTTGGGAGAAGATCGATCGCAGGGCCTGGAACTGTTGCAGCCCACGCTCGAAGGAATCCTTGTCGTCGGAAATCTTGAGCATGATGTGTTCCACCACGTCCTGGTTTTTCCCCTGCAGGCCGCGCAGTTCGACGAGCTGTTCCTCGATGCCGCGACGGCGCGCTTCCAGCAGGGCCTCGCTGGAATCGAGCAGATCGGACAGTTCGGCATCGGTCTGGTCCCTGACGATGCTTTGCTTGGAGGCGATCAGCTCCTCGGACAGGGCTTTTTCCAGGTTGGCCAGCCGGCTCTTCTCCAGCAGCGCGGCGTCGCCGTTGATCTTGGCGAGCAGGCCCTTCTGCGCGGTGACCGGGAAGATCTGCGTGGCATCGACGCCGAGCAGGTCGGCGCAGGATTTCACCTGCGCATTGATTTCCGCGTTGATCTGGCTCTCGGTCTTGAGCTCGTCCCAGAGGCCATCGATCTTGTTCAAGGCCACCAGGCGGCCGCGATTCTTGCCGCGCGCATAGATGTGGTTGCGCCAGACCTCGATGTCGGACTTGGTGACGCCGGTATCCGCCGCCAGCACGAACAGCACGGCATGGGCGTTGGGCAACAGATTGAAGGTGAGCTCAGGCTCGACACCGATGGCATTGAGTCCGGGAGTGTCGTAGACCACCAGGCCCTTTTCCAGGAAAGGGTGCGGGAAGTTGATGATGGCGTGGCGCCAGGCCGGGATGGTGACGGTGCCATCGTCGTTGAGGCCGTTGCCGGTGTCGGTGTTGCCTGGATCGAACAGGCCGTAGCGGGTGGCTTCATCGAGG
The DNA here is from genome assembly GCA_964581195.1 of uncultured Thiobacillus sp. Taxonomy (GTDB): domain Bacteria; phylum Pseudomonadota; class Gammaproteobacteria; order Burkholderiales; family Thiobacillaceae; genus PFJX01. The sequence continues at coordinate 4,814 of CAZONS010000072.1, forward strand.
GGGACGTTCTTGACCCGGCAGACTTCCTGCATGGCCTGGGTGACGTTGTCCGCCGAGGTGGGGTCGATCAGGATCTGCGTCCATTCGTCCGGATAATGCTTGTACTCGGCGATGGTGGCGCTGGCGCCCCGGGTTTCGATGGGAAGCAGTTCTATGCGCGGCGGCTTGCCGGCGTCATAGAGCAGTTCCGTGGGGCACATGGTGGTGCGCCCGGCGGTGGAGGGGAGCAGCCGCTGCTTGAGGTCGGACAGGAAGATGGCGTTGATCAGCTCGGACTTGCCGCGCGAGAACTCGGCCACGAAGGCGACATGGAGTTTGTCTTCGGCCAGGCGGTCGAGCAGTTGCTGCAGGCGCAGGTCGCGCTGCGAGTCGTTGAGGTCTTCGCGGTTCAGCCACAGGCGATAGTCGGCTATACGGCGTGACAGGGATTCGCGCCACTGGCTATAAGCCTCGAAATCGTTGGCGAGCGAAGCGATGCTCATTGTTTTCCTCCAGCATGCCTGGGTAAGTGTGATCTGTAGCACTGGCCTGCGCGGCACTCTAGCACAAAACCCCGCGCGCTCCGGGGGATCAGCGGCGCTGGCAGGCGGGGCAGAAATAGGTGGCGCGGGCCGCCTGGCGAAGGGTGCGGATGGCGCCGCCGCAGACCGCGCAGACCTCGCCGGCGCGGCCGTAGACGCGGTACGACTGCTGGAACCAGCCACGACTGCCATGACCGTCGACGAAATCTCGCAGGGTGCTGCCGCCGGCCGCGATGGCGCTCTCCAGGGTTGACTTGATGGCCGCGGCCAGACGCTCACAGCGTGGCCGTGACAACTTGCCGGCGGCGAGGCGCGGGTCGATGCCGGCATGAAACAAGGCTTCATTGGCGTAGATATTGCCGACACCCACCACCAGATGGGCGTCCATGATGACCTGTTTGATCGCGCTGGCACGACCCCGGCAGAGGGTGTGCAGGCAAGCGCCGTCGAAGTCCCCGGACAGCGGTTCGACGCCGAGGCGGGCGATGAGCGGATGCCGCCCGGGGTCGGCGGCCCACAGTAGCGCGCCGAAGCGGCGGGGGTCGTGGTAGCGCAGCGCCTGGCCGTTCTCCAGCAGCAGGTCGATGTGGTCGTGCTTGCGCAAGGGCGTGTCCGCCGGCAGCAGGCGCAGACTGCCGGACATGCCGAGGTGGCAGATCAGGGCGCCCTCATCCATGCGCATGAGCAGATATTTCCCGCGTCGGGACAGGGCGAGGATGCGTCGTCCCGCGATGCGCGCGTCCAGGTCGCCCGGCACCGGCCAGCGCAGACGGTGGTCGCGCACCACGGCCGCGCGCAATACCCGGCCTTCGAGGTACGGGGCGAGGCCGCGCATGACGGTTTCGACTTCTGGCAGTTCGGGCATGACGCGGTCTGGTACGGAAAACGTGTAGCTTATCGCTTTGCCCGAACGCTCATGCGCACTTCATAATGTACTGAAGTGCCACGGATACGCCCGCCATGAATCTCAAAGCCCTCCCTTTCATCCTCATCGCCACTTCGCTCTCCGCCTGCGCCCAGTCGCCGGTCGTGGTCAAGCCGGCGCCGGTTCCGGTCGCCGCCACGGGCGACGGGCTGACCAGTCAGGTGCTGTACCAGATACTGCTGGGTGAATTCGCCAGCCAGCGGGGTGAGTTGCGGCTATCCGCCGAGGCTTATGCGGATCTGGCGAACAAGACGCGGGATGCGCGGGTCGCGCGGCGGGCGGTCGAGCTGGCGCGCTATGCCCGTCAGCCGGCTCTGGCCTTGCGCAATGCCCAGCTCTGGCGGGAACTGGAGCCGGCTTCCGTGCCGGCGATGCAGACCCTGGCGTCGCTGCTGTTGGCCAATGGCCGGATCAAGGAGGCCAAGCCGCATCTGGAGGCCTGGTTGCGACAGGGGGAGAGTGCCGAAATCTTTCCCCAGTTGCATGCCTTGTTAGCCCGGCAAAAGGACAGGCAGTCGGCGCTTGATCTGGTCCAGGAACTTGCGGCTGCCTATCCCGCGCTGCCCGAGGCCCGCTTCGCCGTCGCTCAGATCGCCGTTCAGGCCGGGCAGTTGCCGCGCGCCCTGGGCGCCCTGGATGAGGCGCTGCGGCTGCGGCCGCAATGGCAGGCGGCCGCTTTGCTGAAGGCACAGGTCCTGCTGCGTAAAGAGGGCGAAACGACCGCGCGGGCTTTCCTGGCGGCCTATCTGGACGCCAACCCGGACGCGCGCGAGGTGCGCGTGGCCTACGCCAAGCAACTCGCGCGCGACGGCAATTTCCAGGCGTCGCGGGCCGAGTTCGAGCGCCTTGCGCGGGACGCACCGGAAGATGCCGAGGCGCATTTCACCCTCGGCCTGATCGCCATGCAGACCAATGATCTGGGCAGTGCCCGCGACGCCTTGCTCAAGGCGCTGGACCTGGGCCACGCCGACGCGGACACCGTGCGCTACTACCTGGGTCAGGTGGACGAGGCGGAGAAAAAACATGAGCCGGCGCTGGCCTGGTATCGGCAGGTCAGCGATGGCCGCCATGCCTTCGAGGCCCAATTGCGTGTCGCCGCCATGCTCAATCGTCTGGGGCGGGTGCGGGAGGCGCGTGACTGGCTGGCCGGCCTCACGGTCGAGGATGACGCCAGGCGCGTGCAGGTGGTGCAGACGGAGGCGATGATCCTGCGTGAAGCCAAGGAATATGTCGCGGTGTTCGATCTGCTCGGTCGCGCGCTGGAGAAGATGCCCGATGCCCAGGAGTTGCTGTACGACCGCGCCATGATGGCGGAAAAGCTCGATCGCCTGGATGTGCTGGAGCAGGATTTGCGTCGCCTGATCAAGATCAACCCGGATCACGCCCACGCCTACAACGCGCTCGGCTATACCCTGGCGGACCGCACCAACCGCTTGCCCGAGGCGGTCGAGCTGTTGAAGCAGGCGCTCAGGCTGGCGCCTGACGATCCTTTCATCCTCGACAGCATGGGGTGGGCCCTGTTCAAGCTCAAACGTTATCCGGAAGCCGTCGAGCATCTGCGTCGGGCTTTCGACGGCAAGGCGGATCCGGAGATCGCCGCTCACCTGGGCGAGGCGCTGTGGGTGAAAAACGGCAAGGGCGACCGCGATGAGGCGCGGCGGATCTGGCAAGGCTCGCTCAAGCTCCATCCGGACAACGAGAATCTGCGCGAGGCCCTCTCGCGCCTGGCGCCTTGAGGGTCCGGCGGGGCCTGCTGCTGGCGGGCGCGATCCTGTTGTCGGCCTGCTCCCAGCTTCCAGGCTTTCGTGCACCGCCGACGCCGCTCAAGCCGCAGACCCCGCCCGGCGCGTTCCGCCTGGATGGCCGGGTCTCGGTGAAAGCCAGTGAGCAGTCTTTCTCGGGCGGCATGAGCTGGCGGCACGACGCGCGGCGCCAGGAACTGCTCTTGCGCACCCCGCTGGGGCAGGGCGTGGCGGAATTGCGTGGCGATGAATCGGGCGTCGAGCTGCGCGACGCCGAGGATCGCGTGTACCGGGCGGCCGACGCGGAAACCCTGGTGCGCCAGGCGCTGGGCGTGACCCTGCCGCTCAAGGGCCTGGCCTGGTGGGTGGTCGGCACTCCGCGTCCGGGCGCGCCCTACCAGGCGGAGGCCGATGACCAGGGCGCTCTGGCGGTGCTGCTTCAGGATGGCTGGCGGATCGAGTTCTCCCGTTATGCCCGGGTGGATGGCTACCGACTTCCCGGCAAACTGGTGGCGCGGCGCGCGGACGACCTGGAGATCCGTCTGGTGGTGGACGACTGGAAGCCGGAAGGGACGGCGCCGTGACGCGCCAGGATGCCGCCGCGATGACCTCCTATCCGGCGCCGGCCAAGCTGAATCTGTTCCTGCATGTGGTGGGACGGCGTCCGGATGGCTATCACCTGTTGCAGAGCGTGTTCCGCTTTCTTGATTTCGGCGACACACTGGAGATTCGCGTGCGGGAGGACGGCGAGATCCGTCTGCTGGCGCCGCTGCCCGGTGTCGCGCCGGAGCGGGATCTGTGCTGGCGCGCCGCGCGCCTGCTGCGGGAGCATGCGGGTTGCCGCCTGGGCGCGGAGATCCGCCTGATCAAGCGTCTGCCCCTGGGGGGCGGCCTCGGCGGCGGCAGTTCCGATGCCGCCACCGTGTTGCTGGCGCTGAACCGGCTCTGGCGCCTCGATTTGCCGAGGGTCACGCTGCAGTCGCTGGGGCTGCGCCTGGGCGCCGATGTACCGGTATTCGTCTTCGGTCGTTCCGCGTTCGCGGAAGGGGTGGGCGAGGTGCTCACGCCCTGGACCCCGGCGCCGGCGAGCTACCTGGTGCTGGTGCCACCCGTCCATGTCGCCACACCGAGGATCTTTGCTGATCCGGGATTGACACGGGATACGCCCTCCGTCAGAATCGCGGCCCTCTTGGATGGCTATGGGCACAACGATCTTGAGCCGATAGCCTGCGCGCATCATCCCGAGGTCGGCGAGTATCTCGCCCGGTTGAAGGGGTACGGAGATGCGCGCATGACGGGTTCGGGCGCATGCGTGTTCGTCGCGTTTTCCGAGCGGTCCCGGGCGGAAGCGGCTTGGTTGCGCATCCGGTCCGAGCAGGAGAATGCGGGCTTGCCCGCGATTGAAGGTTTCGTAGCCGATGGCGTCGATCGGCATCCGCTTCTGGCGTTCGCGGATTGACGTGCTTCGGTAACTTGGGGAGTCGCCAAGTGGTAAGGCACCGGATTTTGATTCCGGCATTCGTAGGTTCGATCCCTACCTCCCCAGCCAGACAAGGTTCGCCGGCGGGTTTCAACACCGGCGGAATAACGGGGCGTGCAGCTTGGGCTGCACGCTTTTTTGTTTGTCGGTCCGAGCACTGGCGCCGCAACGGGTGCTGGTCGCGATGGCCGCAGAGGGCGGGGTTTACTGATGGCCTATGACAGCTTGATGGTGTTCACCGGCAATGCGCATCCCAAGCTTGCCGAGGATGTGGCGCGTCACCTCAATATCAGAATGGGACGCGCCACGGTCGGTCGCTTCTCCGATGGCGAAGTGAACGTGGAGATCCTGGAGAACGTGCGCGGCAAGGATGTGTTCGTGCTTCAGTCCACCTGTGCGCCGACCAATGACAGCCTGATGGAGATCATGCTGATGGTCGACGCCCTGCGTCGTGCTTCCGCCGGTCGCATCACCGCCGCCATCCCCTATCTCGGTTATGCCCGCCAGGATCGCCGGGTGCGCTCCGCGCGGGTGCCGATCACCGCGCGCGTGGTGGCCGACATGCTCACCGTGGTCGGCGTCAATCGGGTGCTGACCATGGATCTGCATTCCGACCAGATCCAGGGCTTCTTCGATATCCCGGTCGACAACATCTACTCCACGCCCATCCTGATGGGCGATATCTGGAAGCAGGATTACGGCGATCTGATGGTGGTGTCGCCGGACGTCGGCGGCGTGGTCCGCGCCCGCGCGGTGGCCAAGCGCCTCGAGTGCGAGTTGGCGATCATCGACAAGCGCCGGCCCAAGCCCAATGTCGCCAAGGTGATGAACATCATCGGCGACGTCAAGGATCGCACCTGTCTGATCATGGATGACATGGTCGATACCGCGAACACCCTGTGTGAGGCCGCCAACGCGCTCAAGGAGCATGGCGCCAGGAAGGTCATCGCCTATTGCACGCACGCGGTGCTGTCCGGCAGCGCGGTGGAGCGGGTGAGCAATTCCGCGCTAGATGAGCTGGTCGTGACCGACACCATTCCCCTGCGCGACGATGCCAAGGCTTGTTCCCGCATCCGCCAGTTGTCCGTCGCCAACCTGATGGCGGAAACCATCCGCCGCATCAGCGACGAAGATTCCGTGAGTTCGTTGTTCATCGAGTGACGAGCCCACACAGTCGGGTCGCCTGGTCGCGGGCGCCCCTTTTTTCACCTCAAGGAGCAACACATGAACATCGAAATCAACGCCGTCAAGCGTGACCAGCAGGGCACCGGAGCGAGCCGCCGCCTGCGTCGCGCCGGCCGGGTTCCCGGCATCGTCTACGGTGCCGGCAAGGATGCCCAGGCTGTCGATCTGGACCACAAGGAACTCTATTTCAGCCTGAAGAACGAGGCTTTCCACTCCTCCGTGCTGACCCTCAATGTCGATGGCGCCAAGGAGTCCGTGCTGCTGCGCGACTTCCAGATGCATCCCTACAAGCCGTTCGTCCAGCACGTCGACTTCCAGCGCGTCGATGCCACCCACAAGGTGCATGTGAAGGTGCCGCTGCACTTCATCAACGCCGACGTCGCCCCGGGCGTGAAGCTGTCCGGTGGCGTGGTCAGCCATGTCTACACCGAGGTCGAGGTCACCTGCCTGCCGGCCGACCTGCCGGAGTTCATCGAGGTGGACCTGATCGATCTGGCCTCCGATCACGCCATTCACATGTCGCATCTGAAGCTGCCCAAGGGCGTCGAGCTGTCCGGTCTGCACGGCGAGGATCCGACCGTGGTCACCATCCTTGGCGCCAAGTCCGAGGCGGCTGAAGCCGCTGACGAGGGCGAGGCGCCCGCGGCCTGAGGCGGGGCCCAGGCAGCGTCGTGCGGACGCCTCCGCGACTGATCGTCGGCCTCGGCAATCCCGGGGGCGACTATTCCGAAACCCGGCACAACGCCGGGTTTTGGTTTTGTGAGCGCCTGGCGGACGAGCTCGGGGCAGGTCTGGCCAACGAATCCCGTTTCCATGGCCGGGTGGCGCAGGCTCGTTCGGCGGGTGTCTGGCTGCTGCTGCCGCAGACCTACATGAATCGTTCCGGCCAGTCGGTCGGGGCTTTCATGCGTTTTCATCGCATCCAGCCGGAGGAGATGCTGGTCGTTCACGACGAGCTGGATATCCCGCCCGGCGAGTTGCGTCTCAAGTTCGGTGGCGGGCTCGGTGGTCACAATGGCCTCAAGGACATCACCGCGCATCTGGGTACCCAGGAGTACTGGCGGCTGCGTGTCGGCATCGGCCACCCGGGTGATCGCAACGAAGTGGCGAACCATGTGCTCAAGCCGCCGCGGCGAGAGGAGCGCGCCCTGATCGATGCCGCGCTCGATCGAGCTCTGCTGGCCTGGCCCCTCATTGTCACGGGTGACTGGACCGCGGCCATCAATCGCGTAAACACGCGGCCGGCCAACACCAAACCCATAAAACCCGCTCCCTCGGAGAAATCATGAGTCTGAAATGCGGCATCGTCGGCCTGCCCAACGTCGGCAAATCCACCCTGTTCAACGCCCTCACCAAGGCGGGTATCGCGGCCGAGAACTATCCCTTCTGCACCATCGAGCCCAATGTCGGGGTGGTGGAGGTGCCCGACCCGCGGATGCGGCAGCTGGCCGAGATCGTCAAGCCGCAACGCATGGTGCCGGCCATCGTCGAGTTCGTCGACATCGCGGGCCTGGTGGCGGGCGCTTCCAAGGGCGAGGGCCTGGGCAACCAGTTTCTGGCCAACATTCGCGAGACCGATGCCATAGTCAACGTGGTGCGCTGTTTCGAGGATGAAAACGTCGTCCACGTCGCCGGGCATATCGACCCGATCTCCGATATCGAGGTGATCATCACGGAACTGGCCCTGGCCGATCTGGCCACGGTCGAAAAGGCGCATCACCGCGACAACAAGAAGGCTCGCGCGGGAGACAAGGACGCGATCAAGTTGATTGCGCTCTATGACAGGCTGCTGCCGCATCTGAACGAAGCGAAACCGGTGCGCAGCCTGAACCTCTCGGAGGATGAGGCGGCCATGCTGGCGCCGCTGTGTCTGATGACCATCAAACCCGCCATGTATGTGGCCAATGTCGCCGAGGATGGCTTCGAGAACAACCCTCATCTGGATCGTCTGCGCCAGCTGGCGGCGGCGGAAGCCGCGCCGGTGGTGGCGGTGTGCGCCGCCATCGAGTCCGAGATCGCCGCGCTCGACGACGCCGACAAGATCGATTTCCTGGAATCGATGGGCCTTCACGAGCCGGGGCTGGATCGCCTGATTCGAGCAGCCTACGATCTGCTCGGGCTACAGACCTATTTCACCGCCGGGGTGAAGGAGGTGCGCGCATGGACGATCCACAAGGGTGATACCGCGCCGAAGGCGGCCGGTGTCATCCACACCGATTTCGAACGTGGTTTCATCCGTGCGCAAACCATCGCCTTCGAGGATTTCATCGCCTGCAAGGGCGAACAGGGCGCCAAGGAAGCGGGCAAGATGCGCTCCGAAGGCAAGGAATATGTGGTGAAGGATGGCGATATCCTGAATTTCTTGTTCAATGTGTGATTGACAAGCTCGTTCGAGATGGGAATAATGCCGCGCTTTCCCGGTGGGGTTCCCGAGCGGTCAAAGGGATCAGACTGTAAATCTGACGGCACTGC
>CAZONS010000073.1:0-12726 GCA_964581195.1 uncultured Thiobacillus sp.
TCGGCGACTGGTCGCTGGCGCTGGCGGCATACAACTGCGGCGAGGGCTGCGTGGCGCGAGCCCTGTCGCACCAACAGGGTGGCGCCACGGATTACGCCAGCCTGAAACTGCCCACGGAAACCCGCCACTACGTACCCAAGCTGATCGCGGTGCGGAACATCGTGATGGCCCCCAAACGCTACGGCATCAACCTGGAGCAGGTCGCCAACGAGCCGTATTTCATGCAGGTCACCCTGAGCAAACCCATGGAAGCCCGGCAGGCCGCGCGGCTCGCGGACATGGAACTGGACGATTTTCTCTCCCTGAATCCCGGATTCCAGCGGCGCGTGATCCACACCGAAAGCCGCGACGTCCTGCTGCTGCCGACCGAACGCGCGCTCGCCTTCCAGTTCAACCTGCACCGACACGGTATCGAGAAACTCAGCCTGCGTACCTATCAGGCCAGCCGTGGTGAAAACGCCAGCAAGATCGCGGAAAAATTCGGCGTCTCCCTCGCCTGGCTGAAGGAACACAACCCCATCAAGCTCTACAAGGGCAAGGTCGCGCAATCCCAAACCCTGCTGGTGCCCGGCACGCCCAAGCTTGCGACCAAGGTCGCCGCCGGCCCGGCGGCGAAAACCAAACGTCCCGCGATGCGTACGCACACCGTGCGCAAGGGTGACACCCTCGACCGGGTAGCCAAGCGCTACAACGTGCAGGTGACCGATATCCGCCGCTGGAACGATAACGCCGAACCGCTGCGCCCCGGCACCACCCTGGATATTCCGACATCCGGCTGATCCCCCGGTCCCTTCGACTGGACACGCGAAAAGGCGGGCTTACTGGCCAGACCGGTGGAGCCGAGCTGGACGAATAGTCGCGAACACATCCCACGACGCCGCCCACGAATGACACAGTGCGCCGGCGCGGAGCCCTACCGACCGTGAGTGGAAACGCGGCGATTGGCGCATCGCGCCGCGCGAGGAGGGTTGGACAACAGTCAGGGAGGAGTCTGGCGGAAGCGGTGAGATTCGAACTCACGGATGGTTGCCCATCGCCGGTTTTCAAGACCGGTGCCTTAAACCGCTCGGCCACGCTTCCGGAAAGTGGTGCCGGCACCCGGATTCGAACTGGGGACCTACCGCTTACAAGTAGGCTTTTTCCGGCAATTTGCATCAATTTCAATCAACATCGAAAAACCATGAAACCCAGCATTTACGGGGCTTCCGGCGGGTTACATGGAATCGGTAGGTTGATTCATGTTGAGCCATATTCTGCGATTCGGGTTACATGGGGGTTACACGAAAGCCATGTAACCGACCTACCGATATCCCGAAGAAGGTGGATTCACATGAACCGAATCAAACTGACTGCCGGCCGCGTGCGGGATTTTAGCAGCAACAGGGGCCAAGCGTTTCTCTGGGATACCGAAGCCCCCGGCCTGGCTGTCAGGGCCACCGCGAACGGGGCGCAATCCTACATCTTCCAAGGCAAGATGAACGGGCAGGCAATCCGCATCACTATCGGGGGCGTGGACTCATGGCCACTTGAGAGCGTCAACGACAAGTCAGGTCAGGAAGTCACCCGAGGGGCCAGACAAGAGGCCCGCCGCCTCAAGACCCTGATTGGCCAAGGCATTGACCCCCGCGAACAGAAACGGGAGCGTGCGGCCGCCCATGATGCCCGACGAGTAGAAGCCAACCGCCACGAAATGACGGTGGGCGAAGCCTGGGGCGCCTACCTTGAGGCCCGCAAGACGAAGTGGAGCGCCCGGCACCTGGACAACCATGTGAAGTTGGCGAAGCCTGGTGGAGAACCCCGCACCCGTGGCCGCCGCACTGGCAAGCCCGCCCTTACCATGCCCGGCCCCATCTTCCCCTTGCTGGCCCTGAAACTATCCGCCATGGATGCCGGCGCCGTGGGCGCGAAGAAGAACGACAGCCTGCAACGCGACATGCTGCGCCCCTGGTTCGAGGCCGTGCGGCGCATTCAGCATGTAAAGGCCCTCGCCGCCGCCGGCCTACGCATGTCTCACTTCACGGGCTGCGCCGGAGCTTCGGCAGTCTGTCCGAATGGGTGGAATGCCCCGAGGGTATCGTGGCGCAAATCATGGGGCACAAGCCTTCCGCCCTGGCCGACAAGCACTATCGGGAAAGGCCGCTTGAGCTCTTGCGGATGTGGCCCACGAAAATCGAGGCATGGATTCTGGAACAGGCCGGCATCGAGCAACCCGAGGAACAGGCCGCCGGCTTGCGGCTGGCGAAGCATTGATTCATGTTGATACGCGATACCTTACACACTACACTAAGCCATGATTAAGTCGTTCAGACACAAGGGTCTGGAAGCTTTCTTCCGCACTGGCAGCAAGAAAGGCATTCAGCCCCACCATGCGACCAAGTTGCAGATTCAGCTTGCCACCTTGGACAACGCGACCGGGCCGGAAGACGTGAGCACGCCGAACTGGCGGCTGCATGCACTGACGGGCGACCTCGCGGGGCATTGGTCAATCTGGGTGAACGGCAATTGGCGGCTGACATTCCGCTTCGTCGGCAAGGATGCGGAGTTGGTCGATTACCAGGATTACCACTGAGGCACGAACATGAGCAGGATGCACAACCCACCCCACCCCGGCGCCGTGCTGCGCGAATGGCTGCCCGAGGGCATGACCGTCACCGACGCCGCCGCCGCGCTGCAAGTCGCTCGCGTCACCTTGAGCAAGATACTCAACGGCAGCGCCGGCATCTCCGCCGACATGGCGCTACGGCTGTCGCAATGGCTGGGCACGTCGCCCGACTTGTGGCTGGGCCTGCAAACGCAGTATGACTTGTGGCAGGCGGGGCAACGTCAGCGACCGGTAATCGAGCCGATGCGGAAAGCGGCCTGATGGCGTGCAACCTGTGGCCCGCGATATTGCCGCCGGGGTGGCGGAATGAGCGCGCTTCATGTTGAGCATGAGCGCCACCACCGACCGCACCAACACCCCCGGCCGAGCCCTTGACCCCTTCGTCTGGTACCCGAAGGAGATAGAGAACTTCCCCCATACGCGCACACTGGGCACCATCAAGAGCCTTGCCGGCGGCGTGGCGGTTGTATTGGAACTCATCGAAGCCGACGACCTGAACAGTGATGACGCCAGTTGCTATGGCCGCGTACTGACGCCTGGCCAGGTCGGCGACTTGATGCGCCTGGCCATCGCCGCATCGCATACCATCGCGACAGAATGCGAGTTGGCGATGGAGTGGGCCGAGAAGCACGGCGCGACCTGCATCAAGGACCTGGCCGCAAAGATGGAGCATCAAGGCTGACCACCACCATGCCCACCACAGACCCGGCCGCGCGCCGGGTTTTTTCTTGTAGGTACGACCGCGCCGCCCCCTGATTTCCTCTTGCGGGTTACAAGAGGGTTACATGAAGCCAGGAACGCCAGAAATGAAAACGGCTTCCAACCTGGGAAGCCGCGTGGTTACTGGTGCCGGCACCCGGATTCGAACTGGGGACCTACCGCTTACAAGGCGGTTGCTCTACCAACTGAGCTATGCCGGCATGGGATGCAATTATATCGTGCGGGTCGTCTGCGTCCGACGTCCGCTGTCCTGGCTTATTTGACCACTCTCAGTTGCGGACGACCGCGCGGTGGCTTGGGAGGCTCGTCGTCGTCACCCGGCTCAGTGGCCTGCGCGGTCGACTCGACCACGGTCAGGTTATCCACGGTAGTCAGGCCATCCCCGACCTCCATGTTCACCTCACCGGAGAAACCCATGCCCTCGCCCGTCTCTCGCGCGTAGATCGCGAGGACATTGGCCACGGGAACCTCAATGGCATGGGAAACTCCACCGAAGCGGGCGGAGAAGGTAACCCACTCGTTGTCCATGTTCAGGTTGCGCACCGCGCTGGGGCCGAGGTTGAGAATGATCTGGCCATCCTTCACATAGCCCTGTGGCACACGTGTCCGATGATCGACACGCACACTCAGGTAGGGCGTCAACCCACTATCCACGCACCACTCATAGAGGGCGCGAAGAAAGTAAGGCTGTTGCGAGAGCGGGGGCGGACTCTGGATGGCCAAGGTCGTGGATTACTTGCGCATGGCCTTTTCAACCGGCGTCAGCGCTTCAATGAAGGCTGGCCGCGAGAACAGGCGCTCGGCGTACTTCAGAATGGGCAAACCCTGTTTCGGCAACTGGATGCCATAGTGTTCCAGGCGCCACAGCAGGGGGGCGATGGCGACATCCAGCATGGAATAGTCCTCGCCGAGCATGTGCTTCTGCTTGGAGAAGATCGGCGCGATCTGGGTCAGGTTGTCGCGAACGATGCCACGCGCCTTTTCCGCGGCCTTGGTGGTGCCGTGTTCGAGGTCGCCGATATGGGAGAACAGGTCGTGCTCGAAGTTGTAGAGGAACAGTCGCGCGCGCGCGCGCATCACCGGGTCGGCGGGCATCAGTTGCGGATGCGGGAAGCGCTCGTCGATGTACTCGTTGATGATGTTGGATTCATACAAGGTCAGGTCACGCTCGACCAGGATGGGCACGCGACTATAGGGGTTCATGACCGCGATATCGTCGGGCTTGTCATGCAAATCCACATCGCGCACTTCGAAGTCCATTCCCTTTTCGTAGAGAACGATGCGGCAGCGGTGGCTGAAAGGGCACGCGGTACCCGAATATAGAATCATCATGACAATTACGCCCTGCTCAATGCAGGCCTTTCCAGAAGTCTTTCTTCAGATAGAAGGCGATGATGAAGAACACGCCCAGGAACAGCAGGACAAACAGGCCGGTGGTCATGCGCGTGGCCTTGGCGGGCTCGCCCATCCAGTCCAGATAGTTCACCAGATCGCCCACCAGGGCATCGTATTCCGCCAGGGTGAGTTTTCCGGGTTTGACCAGTTCGAATCGCTCGATGGCCTGATGCGGCTTGCCATCCTCGCCCACCACGGTGTGGTAGACCGGCGCCATCTGGCCTTGCAGATCGTGCAGGACATGCGGCATGCCGACCTTGTCGAACACCGTGTTGTTCCAACCGGTGGGACGCGAGTCGTCACGATAGAAGCCGCGCAGGTAAGTGTAGACCCAGTCGGCGCCGCGTGACCGGGTGATGACGGAGAGATCGGGAGGGGGTGCGCCGAACCAGGCCTTGGCGTCCGCGTTGCGCATGGCCACGTGCATGAGTTCACCCGGCTTCTCGGAGGCGAACAGCAGGTTGTCCTTGATCTGCGCTTCGGTCAGGCCGATGTCTTCCATTCGGTTGTAGCGCATGTAGCCGGCGCTGTGGCAGGTCAGGCAGTAGTTCACGAACACGCTGGCGCCGCGCTGGAGGGATTCCTGGTCGTTCAGGTTGACCGGGGCGTGATCCAGATGCAGGGCCGCGCCGGAAGCAAACGCGGCCGTCGGCAGGGCCAGGAGCAGGAAGAACAGTTTTTTCATTGGGTCACCCTTTCCGGAACCGGCTTGATCGTATCGTTCTTGGTGTACCAGGGCATGAGCAGGAAGAACGCGAAGTAGACGATGGAGAGCACCTGCGCGATCACCGTATAGAGCGGGGTGGAGGGCAGGATGCCGAGCACGCCGAGGCCTACGAAAGCGATCACGAAGAGCGTGAGCGCGATCTTGAACTTCGGACCGCGATAGCGGATCGACTTGACCGGAGACCGGTCGAGCCAGGGCAGCGCGAAGAAGATCAACACGGCCACGCCCATCGCCGCGACACCCGGGAACTGCGACCCCATGATCGGCGGAATCGCGCGCAGGATCGCGTAGAAGGGCGTGAAGTACCAGACCGGGGCGATATGCTCCGGCGTTTTCAGGGAATCGGCCGGTATGAAGTTGTTGGCTTCAAGGAAGTAGCCCCCCATTTCCGGGGCGAAAAACACGATGGCGGTAAACACCATCAGGAAGACCACCACACCAAGGATGTCCTTCACCGTGTAATAGGGATGGAAGGGAATGCCGTCCAGGGGATGGCCGTCATCGCCCTTGAGCTTCTTGATCTCGATGCCATCGGGGTTGTTGGAGCCCACTTCGTGCAGGGCCACCAGGTGGGCGACCACCAGACCCAGCAGCACCAGCGGCAGGGCGATCACATGGAAGGCGAAGAAGCGGTTCAAGGTGGCGTCGGAGACCACGAAGTCGCCGCGAATCCAGACCGACAGATCCTCACCGATGAAGGGCACGGCGGCGAACAGGTTCACGATGACCTGAGCGCCCCAGTAGGACATCTGACCCCAGGGCAGCAGGTAGCCCATGAAGGCCTCGCCCATCAGCACCAGGTAGATGATGACGCCGAACAGCCAGATCAGTTCGCGCGGCTGCCGGTAGGAACCGTAGATGAGACCGCGGAACATGTGCAGATAGACCACCACGAAGAACATGGAGGCGCCGGTGGAGTGGATGTAGCGGATCAACCAGCCGTAATCCACATCCCGTATGATGTACTCGACGGAAGCGAAGGCGAGCTGCGCGTCCGGCTTGTAGTGCATGGTCAGGAAAATGCCGGACAGGATCTGGATCACCAGCACCAGCAGGGCGAGCGAACCGAAGTAGTACCAGAAGTTGAAGTTCTTCGGCGCGAAGTACTCGGACAGATGCGCCTTGTAGGTGGCGGTGAGCGGGAAACGCTCATCCACCCAGTTAAGCAACTTTTCCATTATTCAAGTCCCCTTGATTGCAATCAGGCGGCTGCGCCCTGGTCCACACCAATCAGCACTTTGGTGTCGGACAGGTACTTGTGCGGCGGAATGACCAGGTTGGTCGGCGCGGGCGAACCGTTGAACACGCGCGCGGCCAGGTCGAATCGCGAACCATGGCAGGGACAGAACCATCCGCCCGGCCAGTCGGCGCCGAGGTCGGCGGGGCCAATTTCCTTGCGGAAGGTCGGCGAGCAACCGAGGTGCGTGCAAATACCCACGACCACCAGGTATTCCGGCTTGATCGAGCGGGTCGGGTTATTGCAGTACTCGGGCTGTTGCGGCACCTCGCTCTTCGGATCGGTCAAGCGAGCCTCATGCTTGGACAGCATGTCCAGCATTTCCTTGGTGCGATTGACAACCCACACCGGTTTGCCACGCCATTCCACGGCCAGAAGCATGCCGGGCTCGACCTTGGCAAGGTCCACCTCGACCGGGGCGCCCGCGGCTTTCGCGCGCGCGCTGGGCATCATGCTCATGACGAAGGGCGTCGCGACGCCCAATGCGGCAACGCCGCCGGCCGCCGAAGCCATGGTCACCAGAAAGCGGCGTTTGGAGGGATCAACGCTCTTGTCACTCATAACATCTTTCCTGCCTGAGGGATGAAAGTATCGCCGGCACACGGATTCGATTCAGGACATTCAGGTCGAATACACATCTTGCCAGCCCAACAAACCGCGCATTCTACAGATAAACCACACGCTAATTAAAGCCTCACGACATTGATCTTTGACAAGCGGCGCGATTCGCGCGAGAGCCCCCGGCCCGGACGCCCCAATCACTGTTTCGGAAACCCTCGCGAGCCGATAGACTGCCCGTCATGTGCCTCGCCATACCCATGCGGATCCAATACATCGACGGCCTCACCGCGCGCTGCGAAGCGAAGGGGGTGCATCGTGATGTCTCGTTGTTTGCCTTGCGCGACGAAGCGCCCCAGGTCGGCGAGTTCGTCATGGTCAGCCTCGGCAATGCCATCCAGAAGGTGAGCGAGGCGGATGCGCTGCTCGCCTGGGAACTATTCGACCAGATCCTCGCCGAACTCGGCTCCTGAACGGCCGGACGCCTCGCGCCCAACCCGACACCGCCCCGCCGGTTCACCCCGGTTCGGGCCACGATCCCTGTAATAGAATGCCGCGCCATGACTGACTCCCCCTGCTTCCATTGCGGCGAACCGGTGCCCACTGGCGCCCACTACCCCATTCATTATCAGGAACGCGTCGAACCCACCTGCTGCCCCGGTTGCCAGGCTGTGGCGCAGACCATCATCGCCTCGGGCAACGCCGACTACTACCGTCTGCGCACCGACCTCCCGAAAACCCCGGAAGCCGCGCTGGAGGAACTCAAGAACCTCAAGCTCTACGACCTGCCGGAAGTGCAGCAGAGTTTCGTGAAAAGCGAGGGGGATCTGCGCGAGGCCAACCTGATTCTGGAGGGCATCGTCTGCGCCGCCTGTGTCTGGCTCAATGAACGCCACCTGCACAGCCTGCCCGGCGTGCTCGCGGCCGACATCAACTTCTCCACCCGGCGCGCGCGGGTGCGCTGGGACGACAGCCGCATCCACCTCTCCGACATCCTCGCCAGCATCCAGCATATCGGCTACCTGGCCTATCCCTTCGACAGCAGTCGCCAGGAAGACCTGTTCCGCAAGGAGCGCAATACCGCGATCCGTCGCCTGGCCATCGCCGGCCTCGGCATGATGCAGGTGATGATGTACGCGGTGCCGACCTACCTGGCCTACGAGGACTTCATGCAGAAGGATCTCGAAGCGCTGATGCGCATGGCCAGCCTCATCCTCACCACCCCGGTCGTGTTCTACTCCGCCCTGCCCTTCTTCCAGGGCGCCTGGCGCGACCTGAAGCTGAAGCGCGCCGGCATGGACGTGCCGGTGGCCCTCGGCGTCGGCGCCGCCTTCGCGGCCAGCGTCTACGGCACATTCACCGGCGCCGAGCACGTCTACTTCGACTCGGTGACCATGTTCGTCTTCTTCCTGCTCACCGGCCGTTTCCTGGAGATGAACGCGCGCAAGCGCTCGGCCGAGGCGGCGGAAAGCCTGATCCGGCTGATTCCCGCGGCCGCCGTGAAGCTGCCGGGGTTTCCCGACAGCCGCGAGGAGGAAACCGTCGCGGCCGTGAAGCTCACCCCCGGCGACTTCGTGATGGTCGGACCCGGCGACAGCTTCCCCGCCGACGGCACGGTGGCCGAGGGCAGCGCCAATGTCGACGAATCCCTGCTCACCGGCGAATCCCACCCGGTCGCCAAGCATGCGGGCAGCGGCATCATCGGCGGCACCCTCAATCTCGACAGTCCCCTGGTGGTGAAAGTCGAAAAGGTGGGCGCCGATACCGTGCTGTCCGGCATCGTCCGTCTGCTCGACCGGGCGCTGGCGGAGAAGCCGCGCCTCGCCATGGTCGCCGACCGCGTCGCCAGCTGGTTCATCGTTGCACTACTGCTGATCGCCGCGGCGGTGGCCGGCATCTGGGCCTATGTCGATGCTTCCCGCGCCTTCTGGATCACCGTCTCGGTGCTGGTCGTCTCCTGCCCCTGCGCGCTCGCGCTCGCCACCCCCGCCGCGCTCACCGCCGCGCTCGGGCGGCTGACCCGTGTTGGCCTGCTGTCCACACGTGGCCATTCCCTGGAGACCCTGGCGCACGCGACCGACTTCGTGTTCGACAAGACCGGCACCCTGACCACTGGAGAATTCAGCCTGCTGGACATGGTGGTACAACGCGGCAGCCGCGAGCACGCCCTCTCACTCGCCCGCGCGCTGGAACAGGGCGCCACCCACCCGATCGCGGCCGCCCTGCGAGAAGCCGCCGGCGAGACGCGACTCGACGCGGAAGCACTGCAATACCACCCCGGCCGCGGCGTCAACGGCAGGATCGCCGGCCAGACTTACCGCCTGGGCGCGCCCGACTTCATTGCCGCGTCGCCACCGACCGGGAGGCTGCCGGCCGGCGCCACCCTGATCGGCCTCGCCGATGACGAAGGCGTGCTGGCCTGGTTCGCCCTAGGCGACGCGCCCAGAGCGCAGGCGAAACAACTGATCGACGAACTGAAGACACTGGGCGTGCGCCTGCATCTCTACTCCGGCGACCGCGCGGAAAACGTCATCGCCCTGGCGCGCGATCTCGGCATCGATGACGCCCGTGGCGGCATGCTGCCGCAGGACAAGCTGGAAGCCGTGAAAGCCATGCAGCAGGCCGGCGCCATCGTCGCGATGACTGGCGACGGCGTCAACGATGCCCCGGTGCTGGCCCAGGCACAGGTTTCCATCGCCGTCGACCAGGGCGCCGAAGCCGCCCAGGCCGCGGCCGACATGGTGCTGCTGTCCACGGAAATCGGCCGTCTCGCCGATGGCGTGCGGATGGCGCGCAAGACGCAGACCATCATCCACCAGAATCTGACCTGGTCGGTCCTTTACAACATCGTTGCCATCCCCGCCGCCGCGCTCGGCTACGTCACCCCCTGGCTGGCGGGCATCGGCATGTCGCTGTCGTCGCTGCTGGTGGTGCTCAACGCCATGCGTCTGGCCAAGCCCGGCACACGGGATTCGGCCGATTAGTCGCTGACCGCCAGGAAGCCAGAGCTTCCCGACGGCTCGCGGGTGCCCTCAGGCCTTGCCCACCAGCGCGTCGATCTCCGCTTCCGCCTCGAACCAATCCTGCGCCTCGTAGCCCGGCACAAAGCCGCGCTTTTCGGCGCGGTGGTAGGCGGCGGTCGCGATCCAGCGCTGGCGCTCCTCCTGGGAAGGCGCCGCCGGCTTGTCGACGATCGCGGTCGCGGCCTTCTTCCTGGGCGTCGCGGCCTTGCGCGGCGCAGCGGCCTTGGCCTCGGCGGGCGCGGCGGCGGCCTTCTTCGGCTTGGCTGGCGCGGCGGGCTGGGAGGGTGTGGCGGTGGCCGTCTTGGCGGTGCTCGCCTTGGCCTTGGGAGCGGCGGCTACCTTGGGCGTGGCCGCCTTTGCCTTGGGAGCGGCGGCCGCCTTCTTGGCCGGCGCGGACTCCGGGGCGACGGCGGCTTTCCTGGCGGTACGCTTGGGGGGGGCTTTGTCTTCGGACATGCTGATTTCTCCTGCGAAAATTAACGGCGGCTCACATTCGCGAAACGACACTGATGCCGGGAGGCTCATCGCAGCCACCTCCCGAGGTGTTGTGCACGTCAATCGTGCATGCGTCCTGGGGTAGACGCCTTTTCGCCGCATTGTATTGCAGAGAGTGACTGACTGGTGGGCTTCCTGGCCGATCCTCGAAACACGCGCGGCAAAGCGCCCGCGTGGGCCGATCGCGGCGTCAGCGCGAGCCCGCGCCCGGGGGCCCGGCGTGACGACGCCGGATCGCGGATCACTCGGCCGATGCGTCGTCCTCAGGCCCCGCATCCACGCCTTCCTCGGAATCGCTATCCGCGTCGAGGATGCGCTGCAGGCCGGAAAGCTTCTCGCCGGCGTCCAGGTTGATCAGGGTGACACCCTGGGTGGAGCGGCCGAGCGAGCGGATTTCGCTGACGCGGGTGCGGATCAGGACGCCACCGGTAGTGATCAGCATGACCTCGTCGCTTTCGTCCACCAGGGTGGCGGCGACCACCTTGCCATTGCGCGCCGAGGTGGAAATGGCGATGAGGCCCTGGCCGCCGCGTCCATGGCGGGTGTATTCGCCCACGGGGGTGCGTTTGCCGAAGCCGTTCTCGGTGGCGGTCATCACGCTCTGCTCGTCGTTCTCGGCCACCAGCAGGGCGATCACGCGCGCCTCGTCGGCCAGGCGGATGCCGCGCACGCCACGGGCGGTACGGCCCATCGCGCGCACTTCGTTCTCGTCGAAGCGGTTGGCCTTGCCCTCGTCGGAGAACAGCATGACATCGTTCTGGCCATTGGTGATGGCCACACCGACCAGGAAATCGCCCTCATCGAGATTGACCGCGATGATGCCGGCCGAGCGCGGGCGCGAGAAGTCGGACAACGGCGTCTTCTTGACCGTGCCCAGCGAGGTGGCCATGAACACGAAGTGGTTCTCGTCGAACTCCTTGACCGGCAGGATGGCGTTGACCTTTTCGTCCTGCTCCATCTTGAGCAGGTTGACGATGGGCTTGCCGCGCGCGATGCGCCCGCCCTGCGGCACCTCGTAGACCTTGAGCCAGAACATCCGGCCCAGGTTGGTGAAGCAGAGGATGGTGTCGTGGGTGTTGGCGATGAACAGTTTCTCGATGAAATCCTCTTCCTTGGTACCGGCCGCCTGCTTGCCGCGGCCGCCGCGCTTCTGGGTGCGGTATTCATCGAGCGGCTGCGACTTGATGTAGCCGGTATTGGACAGGGTGACCACCATGTCCTGCGGGGTGATCAGGTCTTCCAGCGAAATGTCGGCGCCGTGCGCGATGATCTCGGAACGGCGCGCATCGCCAAACGCGGCCTTCACCTCGCCCAGTTCGTTCACGATGATTTCGGTGACGCGCTCCGGCTTGTCGAGGATGTCGAGCAGGTCGGCGATCTTCGTCATCACGTCGGCGTACTCGCCGACGATCTTGTCCTGCTCCAGGCCGGTCAGGCGTTGCAGGCGCAGGTCGAGGATGGCCTGGGCCTGCACCTCGGTGAGGAAATAGCCGTTGCCGTGAAGACCGAACTCGGGTGCCAGATTGAGCGGCCGGAAGGCCTCGGTGCCGATCTGCTCGCCGGCCACCCGGGCCAGCATCTCTTCCACCACGGTCGAGCGCCAGGACCGTGACAGCAGCGCCGCCTTGGCTTCCGGCGGCGTCGCCGAGGACTTGATCAGGGCGATGATCTCGTCGACGTTGGCCAGCGCCACGGCGAGGCCTTCCAGGATATGGCCGCGATCACGCGCTTTCTTGAGCTCGAACTGGGTACGCCGGGTGACGACCTCGCGGCGGTGGCGCAGGAAGGCTTCGAGGATCTGCTTGAGGTTGAGCAGGCGCGGCTGGCCGTCGAGGATGGCCACCATGTTCATGCCGAAGGTGTCCTGCATCTGCGTGTGCTTGTACAGATTGTTCAGGACGACTTCCGGCACCTCGCCGCGCTTCAGCTCGATCACCATGCGCATGCCGGACTTGTCCGACTCGTCGCG
>CAZONS010000074.1:0-12654 GCA_964581195.1 uncultured Thiobacillus sp.
GCGCAGGATGGTGCTGGCCACCTTGCTCATCAGGCCGGTCTTGTCGAGACCGGCGCCGATGATCATCACCGCGATGATGGACATCACCGCGTTGCTGGAAAAACCACGGAACAGGTCGCCGGTCGGGACCAGCGGTTGCGCCAGGCCCAGTAGCGCGCTGAAGGAACTGACCAGGCCCAGGATGACCATGATCGTGACCGCCGCGACATCGACACCCACCACCTCGAAGGCGAACAGGAATACCGTCAGCAACAGAATGGAAATCACCACGGCGATCTCGATACTGGGCACGGCGGTGGCGGCATAGGCCGCGAGCAGGATGAAGGCGAGGGCGGCGACGATCGTCTTGATGGGTATTGCGGGCATGCGTGGTGTCCTGTCCAGCAGGGCGGCCTGAAGGTCGAAATCCGGCCGCGTGTTGAAATGTTGTCGGGGCCTGGAGCGCCCCGCGCGAGGCGGGATTATATAGCCACGAAAAAATCGGTCCGATTCAGCGGGCCGCCCCCAGGTATTTCAGGTGACTGCCGCAACCGCGTCGGCAATCGGAAGCGCCGAAGCCCGGCGCCACGATTTCTCCTGGTGTCGACTGGTTCAGCGCGCATTCCTCCTCCGAGGAACGCAGCACCGTGGATACGCTGACGCCAGGCGCCAGCAGCAGGTAGTCGATATGCCAGCGCAAGGTTTTCTCGCGGCGGAGATGACGGGCGACGCGCGCCTCGAAATGACGTTTCGCGGAGCCGGTATAGCGGTATTCCCCGGCCGGAAACAGGAATCGACCGAGGCGGCCGACCTCGATCAGGAGCGGGGCCGCGATATGGATGTGGAGCTGGTAGGTGCGCGGCGGGAGGGTGGGCATGGCCCTCAATCGAACGAGAACGTATAGAACAGATCCAGGGCCGAGGGGGTGCCGGCCTGGGCGCGCAGGGATAGACGCCGGGTCAGGGTGTAGTTGATCTTCACCAGCGCCTCGCTGCCGGCAAGCCCCTGTTCGTAGCTGAGATAGGCCCGGGAGGAAAGGCGTTTGCCGAGGGTGAGCACGGTGCTTTCCAGGCTGCCCGCGCCTTTCAGGCTGACTTCCTCGAGGCCGGCGGCGTGGGCGATGCGCTGTTGCAGGCTGACCGATTCGCCGGCGCCGAGGAGGGCGCCGGCGGCCAGTTGCATGAGGTCGAACTCCTGGCCTCCGGCTTCGTTGAGGCCGTGACCGAGCACCAGCCAGGAGAGTTTTTCGCTGTCCGAAAGAGAGGGTGTGGAGATCAGGCGCACCACCGGCGCATGGGCGGTGCCGGTGATGCCGACACCGGCTTCCACGGCCAGACCCCGGCGCATCGCCGCGATGTTGAGGCCGGGGTTGTCGAGCGGCCCCTGGAAGTTGAGGATGCCGCGCTCGATGTCCAGGCGCTGGCCATAGGCGGCATAGGCGCCCTTGACCACCCGGATGCTGCCGAGCGCGCGCGGCGGCGTGCCCTGGCGGCCGACGAGCCTGAGGTTGCCGCCCAGTTGCGCGTCGAGGCCGCGGGCGCGCAGGAAGAAGCGGTCGCCGAGGTCGAGATCGAGATTCAGCGCGACATCCCAGGGTAGGCCCTGGGACTGGGCTGGCGCCTCGCGGCCGAGCACCACCACGTCCTCGCTGAGGCTGGGCGCGTCGTCGGCGGCGAGTTCGAACTGGCCGCGGTCGGCCCTGAGGCGGGCATCCAGTCGTACCTTGTTCGCTTCCAGCGCGACGGTACCGCCGCCACTCAGGATCAGCAGGCGGTCGGGCCGCGAGATCACCTTGAGCTTGTCGGCGCGCAATTCGAGCCGCAGGTCGGGTCGGCTGTCGCGCAGGGCGAGGCGGCCCTGGCCGCTGAGGCTGCCGTCTCCGGCGCGCAGGCTGAGTTGCTTCAGGACGAGGGTGTCCTGGCTCAATTCGGCCTGGAAGCGGCCGTCACGGAAGTCCATGCCCTGATCCGGCAGCGCCAGGGTGAAGCCTTCGCCGGCGAGCGTGCCCGTGACACGCGGCGCCGCCAGGCTGCCCGTGGCTTCCAGCCTGGCGGTCAGGTGACCGTCGAGCTTGCTGAACCCGCGTGGGTCGAGCAAGGGCGCTGCCCAGGTCAGGGAGCGCAGGTCGAGATCGGCCCGCGCCTGGAGCGGGGCGTCGCCGGCGATGCCCCAGGCGCCTTCGCGCCGTGACAGCCGGGTTTCGCCGCTGGCGCGGAGTTGGCCGAGGGTGGTGCCGTGGGCTTCGAGGCTGGCGCGCACCTGCCTGTCCGTGACGGTCGCCCGCAGCCGCAGCTGCTTCAGGCCGAGCGCGGTCTTCGCCAGGATCAGGTCGCCCTGTTCGCGCGTGAGTTCGATCTCGCCGTCGATGCTGTCGCCGGCGGTGATGTGCCCCGTGCCGGCAATGACCAGGTTGCCGCCCACTTCCTCGGGCCATTTGATCCAGGGTTTCAGCGCGTGGGTGGACAGCCCGCTGAAGGCGGCGTTGGCGCTCAGTTCGCCTGCCAGGTAGTTCGCTTCGCGCAGTTTGAATCGGCCGCCGAGGGCGGTGAACTCGGCGGCTTCCAGGCGCAGCCGCGCCTCGCCGAGGCGCAGGCGGGCAGGGGCCAGCAGGGTGAGCGGGACGCGGCCGCGGCTGACCAGACGCTCGATGTGGCCGGACCAGTCCGGTTTGCCGGCGCTGTCGCGCAGGCCGCCGGCCAGATCGGCTTCGAGTTCGATGTCGGGGTGGGTCAGGGCCAGACGCAGCGTGTGGCGACCGCGTGTGCCCGCCGCCTTGACGCTGGCGCGCGCCAGTTCCAGGCTGGGCGCGCGCAGGCGGGCGAGATCGGCGTCGAGCGCGAGCGCGCCGTCCAGCCCCTGTTCGGCTCGCGCCTTGGCGCGCAGGCTGCCGACCCGGTAGTCCGGGCCCCAGCCCAGGTTCTCGGCGACGAGATCGAGTTGCCCGGACGGCGCCGCCAGGCTGCCGGAGAGGCTGCCGCTCGCCTCGATGCCGCCGGACAGCGCGGCATGCACGACCGCCAGCTGGCGCGCCTTGAGTCGCAGCGAGACCTGATCGCCCGGACCGCCGAAGGCGCCTTGCAGCGCCAGCCGGTTGTCGCCCAGCCGCAAGGTGACGTCGCTGTCCCGGAGACGCTTTTCCGTCACCTTCATTCGCCCCTGGCCAGAGAGCGGCAGGCGGCGGAAATGGCTGTCGGCGATGGCGAAGATGAGTCGGGCTTCGGCTGCCGGCGCCAACCTGCCGGCGGCATTGAAGGAGGCGTTGATGTGGGCCTTCGGGTAGGCGCCGTAGGCGGCGGGGTCGAAGCCCTCCAGGGCGCCGGCGACATCGAAGGGGTGGCCGGCGCCCAGGCCCAGCGTGCCGAACAGGCCGAGGCTGCCGCCGCCCGAACTGAGCCGGGCTTCCGCGATGCGCAGGACGCCCGCGTGCAATTCGCCGTCCAGGCGCAGGCGATAGCGTTGGTAGCCGAGGTCGGCTTCGAGCCATTGCCGTTCCGGGTCGCCGCGCAGGTGGATGTCGCCGGCCAGGGGCAGGGAATGCAGGCGGCCGTGGAGTCCACGCGGGTCGAAACGGTCGCTATGCAGGTCGAGCCGGGCGCCGCCAGGCTCGACGCGGCCAGCGCCTGAGAAGCGGCCGGCGCGATCGAGGTCCAGGGCGAGGTCGCGCAGATCGACGCCGTCGAGATTGCCCGCGATGCGCGCATTCAGCGCCTTGAGCGGTAGCCGGTTCTTGTCCCAGGTGCCGGGCAGGGCATTGCGCAAGGCCAGGTCACCGCTGAAGACGCCATCCGCCTGGCCGCGCAAGGTCGCCTGGAGGCTGAGGTTGGCGCCCGGCAGGGTCTTGTCCCAGGCGGCGGGGTCGACGTCGGCGGCTTCGATTCGCGCGGTTTGCAGGGGTCGGGCGGCGAATGGGGTCAGCAGCAGGTCGGCCTCGCCTTGCCCGCCGGCGAGGGCGGCGCGGGCCGTGAGCTGGATTCGGTCGAGCTGGCCGCTGGCGCGGGCCGTGAGTTCGCCGCTGGCATGCTGGAAGCGGCCCTCGCCGGCCAGACGGTAGGGGGCCGATTCGGCCAGGCTGGCGCTCAGCCGGACGCGGCCCCAGGGAGTGCCCAGTTCACGCAGGTCGAACCGGTAGGTGCCCACCGGTTTGTCGAGGCCGAATTCGATTTCGTCGAGCGGCCATTCCCGGCCGGCGGTATTGATCAGCGCGCGCGTGATCCGCGCGCGGGGCAGGCTGAGACTGAACGGCAGGCGCAGGCTGTCCGGCAGGGTCGGCGGTTCGGCACTGGGCTTGAGCTCGCTCAGGCGCAGTTCGCGCAGGTCGAACTGGTCGATCTTCAGATGGCGTCGCCAGAGTTCGCGCGGTGACCAGTCCAGGCGCAGGTCGGTGAGTTCGAACCGTTTTTCCTCGTTCTCCAGGCGCAGGCGCTCGATGCGCAGCGGGCCGTAGAGCGAGCCGTGGACGCCGGCGATGACCAGCTTGCCGCCGCTCAGGCCGGCGGCGCCTTGCGCGACGAGGCGCAGCGCGGTCTCGCTGCCCGCCAGCCAGAGCGCGGCGACGGCCAGGATCGGCAGGGCGGCGAGCAGTGCCAGCCAGACACGGACACGAAGCGGACGCATCAGAAGCTGAAGCCCACCGCGAAGTGCAATCGGGTCTGGCCGGTGTCCCGCCCATGCGCGAGGTCGAGCCCGAGCAGGCCGACCGGGCTTTTCCAGCGGGCGCCGAGGCCGTAGCCGAGCACCGGATGCAGGGTGTCGAGATGGTCGGCGGCGTTGCCGGCATCGACGAACAGCGCCGCGCCCCATTTCGGCGTCAGCCAGTGCACGTATTCCGCGCTGACCACGCCCAGCCAGCGGCCGCCGACGATGGCGGCGCCCTCATTCACCCCCAGACTTTGATAGGCGTAGCCGCGCACCGTCTGGTCACCGCCGCCGCGGAACAGGAAGTCGGCGGGAATGCCGTCGCGGCTCTGTGCCGCCACGACGCCGAATTCGCCGCGCAGGATCGCCTGGCCGCGCTGGCCCACCGGC
The DNA here is from genome assembly GCA_964581195.1 of uncultured Thiobacillus sp. Lineage (GTDB taxonomy): Bacteria > Pseudomonadota > Gammaproteobacteria > Burkholderiales > Thiobacillaceae > PFJX01. The sequence continues at coordinate 5,005 of CAZONS010000074.1, forward strand.
TGATACCAGGTGGCCTTGCCATAGCCGCGCGCGAAGGTCTGGTCGGACAGCAGCGCACTGTGGGCGGCATCGGCCTGGAGGTTGATCAACAAACCCTTGCCTGGATAGAGCAGGCTGTCCAGGTCACGCCGGGTCCAGGCCCAGGAAGCGACCAGCGCGGTGCCGCGGTCGCTTGCCGCACCGGCGATATCCTTGCGTTCGTGGTAGTAGCGCAGCGCCTGGGTGATCTCGTTTCGCTCCTGCTGGCGGCTGCGCCTGGCGCCCAGGGTCAGGGTGCGGGTGATCTCGCCCTCGATGTCGGTACGGGCGAGACTGGCGCTGAGACTGTCCTGGAAACCACTGGACGTGCGCGGAAATTGCAGTTCGCCACCGAGGGATTGTTCCTTCTGCGCCAGTTTCAGACGTCCGGACAGGCGCCAGGCCCGGTTCAGCAGGTTCAGATCGCGGTAATCCAGTTGCGTCCGTGCGCCGGTGTCCGTGCTCATGCCGATGCCCAGGCCGATGTTGCGGGCGCGGTTTTCCTCGACCTCGATCTGGATCGGTACCTCGGACGGATGCGCGGGGTCGGTTTCCACCTGGACGCTGGCGCTGGCGAAATAGGGGCTGTCCTGCAGGCGCGACTGGAACTCCAGCAGCTTGGCCTGGCTGTAGGGGTCGCCGGCACGGATCGGGTTGAGCCGCTCGATGACGCTGGCGGGATAGCGGCGCAGGCCGCTGATGCGCGGAGCGCCGAAACTGAAGGCGGGGCCGCTGTCCAGCGTCAGGTCGAGTTCCACGGTCTTCTTCTCCGGATCCACCGTCGCCTGGCTGGCCGCGATCCGCGCGGCCGGATAGCCCTCCAGGAGCAGGTCGCGCAGGCTGGTGGATTTCGCGCTTTCCCAGTCGGCATGGCGGAAGACGGCCCCGGCGCGCAAGGGCCAGGCGGCGCGCAGGGCGTCCAGACGCGCGCCCGGTCCGGCTTCGGCGAAGGCGCCGGTGACACGCAGGTCGAGGCGGCCGACCCGTGTCGGTTCACCCGGCTCCAGCTTGAGTCCGACGCTCCAGGTCTCGCCGTCGCGGGTCAGCGTGGCCGCGATTTTCGGCGAGTAGTAGCCCTCGCTGGCGAGAAAGTCGCGCATCTGCGCCGGCGCCAGTTCGACCAGCCGACGCAACTGGGCCTCGTCCATGCGCTCGCTGTCGCGCCAGCGATAGAGGTCGAGGTGCTTCTCCAGCAGGGCGCGCTGCGCCTGCGGCGCTTCCAGGCCGATGCTGTAGGCGATGGGGCCACTCGCCAGGGCGAGCGTGGCGGAGAGCAGGCAACAGGCGCCGAGCAGACGAGCAAGCATGCGCGAGTGGCGTGGGTCTGGATCGTGGTGACCGGATCAACGCAGGCTATAGGCTGGCGCCATGTACTCCAGAACCAGGGTGCCCAACTGCTGGTTCAGTCCGAGGATGGGGATGATGGCCCGCAGGTTGCCGTTCGCCGCGCGTTCGACGCGGATCTCGCTGGCTTGCAGGTATTCGGCGGGATAGAGACTGGAGAAGGGGTCGGCCAGCTTCTTGCGGTCGCTGGCGACGAGTACCTTGCCATCGGGTCTGGCCAGCACGGCGGCCTGCATGCCCGGCATCCGCACCAGGTCGGTGAAGTACTGATCGATCTGATCCAGGTTGCCGGCCATGGCCTCGCGGCGGATGACCCAGGCGACCGGAATGCTGAAGCGGCGCAGGGCCTCCTCGGTCTTGCCGGCGTCGATTTGCGTGGCCTGCGCGATCAGGTCGGCGCGCGCCTGGGCCTGACGCGCCTCGGCTTCGGCGAGTTTGTATTCCAGGGCGCTGACGCTGGCGATACGCCAGCCATACATCACCGCCGCCACCAGCAGCAGCGCGACGGCCAGACCCAGCATGATCTTGCGCTGGGGGTCCATGCCCTTGTCCCTGGGCTGTTCGAAGGTTTCCGTGACGTCCTCGATGATGTCCTCGTTGTCGTTCATGTTCTTCTCCAGTTTGAAAGTGAAAGGCGGTCAGATGACCAGGGTGGGCAAGGATGGCCGCGTGGCCTCCGGATCGGCCTCATGCATGTTCCGGATGAGCAAGGCCAGATCCGCGTGCAATCCGGCCAGACGGGGCCCCGGCATACGTTCCAGCGCCCGCGGAACCAGGCCGGTGAGTGGCAGCGGGGCGCGAGCCAGCGCGGCCCGGCCGGTCTGGCTGAGCCGCAGGTTCACAACCCGTCGATCTTCTTTACCGCGTCGGCGTTCCACCATGCCGGCCCTGGCGAGTTTATCCAGTAAGGCGCTGGCGGTGGAAATATGCACCGCCAGCGTTTCGCTCAGGCGCGAGACACTGATGTCCGGGTTTTCCGCAATGGCCGCAAGCATCCACAACTGCGCGCCGGACAGGCCTGCCTCGACCTCCAGCGTGTGGAAGTGCTGGCGAGCGGCGGCGGCGACCACGCGCAGTTGCTTGATGACCTCCCGCACCAGGGCCTGGTCGCCGGTCGCGCCGTCATCGATTTGCTCAGCGGGTGAAATCTTGTCATGTGTCACGGCTACCTTTTTCATCGCTCCTCATATCCAGGGTTGAACGTGTGAGGGCATTCGGCCCGGGTGAAAGTGATGGACATGATACTTCCGAACAAGAATATATGACGTGATAGTATTGCGCCGGCCAGCAACCGTTCGGCGCCGTGGCGTTTGAAAACGGTTCCAGGTGGCTCGCGGCACAATCCAGCAACGATCGAGGAAGGAGTGACAGCATGGACCTGAGTGTGTTTTCCACAGCGGTACAGACTGCCCTGGGCAGTCATCTACCTACCATCATGGGCGCGATCGGCATCCTGGTGGTGGGCTACGTCCTGGCCCTGGTGGCGCGGGCGGCGACGCGCAAGGTGTTGTCCCTGGCGCGGATCAATACCTTCCTGAACGATGCGGTCGGCAAACCAATGGATATCGAGGGCGGCATCGCGCTGGGGGTGTTCTGGTTCGTGCTGCTGGCGGCCTTGCTGGGAGTGTTCAACACCCTCAACCTGGAGCAGTTGTCCGGCCCGTTCGCCGGGATGATGGCCCAGGTCATGACCTATCTGCCGCATCTGCTGGCCGGCGTGTTGCTGTTGCTGGTGGCCTGGCTGGCCGCCACCGTCGTCAGGGCCATCGCCAACCGGGCGCTGAAGGCGACGCAGTGGGACGAGAAGCTGGTGGAGCAGGCCGGCATGTCGCCGCTCGGCGAGAATGTCGGCAATGTTCTGTTCTGGCTGGTGATCCTGATGTTCCTGCCGGCCGTTCTCGGCGTGTTCCAGCTGGAAGGCATGCTCGATCCGGTCCGCAACATGGTGGATGAAACCCTGGCCATGCTGCCCAACATCTTCGCCGCCGGCATCATCGTCATCGCTGGCTGGCTGGTGGCCAAGATCCTGCGCGGTCTGGTGAGCAATCTGCTGGCCGCGGTCGGCGCCGACAAGCTGGGCGATTCCGCCGGCATGAAAGGTTCGATCGAAATATCGCGACTGGTGGGCTCCCTGGTGTTCATCCTGGTGTTCGTGCCGGCCCTGATCGCGGCCCTCGATGCGCTGCGGATCAGCGCCATCTCCGGCCCGGCCACCGACATGCTGGGCATGATCATGATGTCCATCCCGAACATCTTCGCGGCGGCGCTGATCCTGTTCATCACCTGGTATGTGGCGCGCTTCGCGGCCGGTCTGCTGAGCGGCCTGCTGGCCAATATCGGCCTCAACGAGCTGCCGTCCAAGGTGGGCCTGCAGCACGTGTTCTCGGATGACTTCAAGGCGTCCGATCTGGTCAACCGCGTGGTGGTGTTCTTCGCCATGCTGTTCGCCACGGTCGAGGCGGCGCATCGCCTCGATTTCACCCAGGTCCAGGATCTGGTGAGCATGTTCATCCAGTTCGGCGGTGATGTGCTGCTGGGTGTGGCCATCCTGCTGGTGGGCTTTTGGCTGGCCAATCTGGCGCATCGGGCCATCCTGCGGACCAGCAACGAGCAGGCCGCGGGCATGGCCGGCATCGCCCGCTATGCCATCCTCGGCCTGGTGCTGGCGATGGGGCTTTCCGCGATGGGGATCGCCGACGACATCGTCAACATGGCCTTCGTCCTGGTCTTTGGCGCCGTCGCCGTGGCCATCGCGCTCTCCTTCGGCCTCGGTGGCCGCGAGGCGGCCGGCAAGCAGATGGATCACTGGCTGGCAAGGCTGCGCGGAGACGACCAGAAATAACCGGTACCGGGCTACTCCTCTCTCGCGCCGGCCGGTTCGTTCCCGCCGGCGCTTTTACTTCATATCCCGGGCGAGAGCCCTCACGTCCGGCCATGCGTGCCGGGAAAGGTGATGACGATGAACAAGATGAATCAAGCGGTGTCCCTGCTGCCGGGGCTGCTCGCCGCGGGCGCGGTGTGGGCCGATACGGTCGTGCTGGTCAACGGCGACCGGCTTAGCGGCAGGGTGGTGAGCCTGGACGCCGGCAAGCTGGTGTTTGCCACCGCCTACGCCGGCGAGGTGAAGCTGCCCTGGAACCAGTTGCGGTCGCTGGAGAGCGACGCCAGCGTGCGCGTCCAGCTGGCGGATGGCAGCCTGCTCAATGGCCGGTTGCTGGCGGCGCCCGACGGGCAGGCGCGGATCAAGGTCAGCGACCTGGTCGAGACCGCGCCCATCCCGATGGCGCAGGTGACGGCGCTGAATCCCCCGACCGACCGCGACAAGGTGAAATTGAGCGGGCATGCGAACCTGGGCGGCACCTTCTCGCGCGGCAATACCGAGGAGGACACCCTGCATGCCAGCGCGGAGATGGTGGCGAGAACGCCTAGCAACCGTTACACCGTCGGCGGCGAGGTGAACGAGGCCTCGAAACAGGGGGCGACCACCACGTCCAACTGGCGTTTGAACATGAAGTACGACCACTTCTTCAAGGACAAGCGTTACCTCTATACCGTGGGCCTGTTCGAAAGCGACCGCCAGGCCGACCTCAACCTGCGCACCTCGCTCGGCTTCGGCGCCGGCTGGCAGGTGTTCGAGGAGGCGCGGCGCAATCTCTCGCTGGAAGGCGGTCTCAGCGTGGTCAACGAGGATTACAAGGTCGCGCCGGACCAGAGTTTTCCCAGCCTGCGCGCGGCGCTGAAATATGACCAGCTGCTGTGGGATGACCGGGTCAAGTTCTTCCACGCCAGCGAACTGCTCGCCAGTGTCGAGAACAGTTCGGACTATCTGGTCAAGACCCGCACCGGCGTCCGCATTCCGGTCAGCAAGGCGCTGAATTTCAGCACCCAGGTCAACCTGGACTACGACGCGCTGCCGGCGCCAGGGAAGGACAGTACCGACACCGCGCTGATCTTCAGCGTCGGCTACGGTTTCTGAGCGCGCGTCCTCTGCTTATGCGCTGATCGCCTTGGTGATCAGCGGCACCAGGGGTTCCGGCAGCTTGATCTGGCCGGAGAGGGCGAAGGCGCGGCCGGCGTCGGACATCTTTTTCCAGGTCTTGCGGATGATCTCCAGCCACTTTTCCTCGTCGTATTCCGGCTTGGCGCCGGCGAAGGGCAGCATGTAGTACTCGATGAACACCAGGTCGGCGACGTCTTCCATCAGTTGCGTGTCCGGGTTGACCTTGAGCGCGCGCTTGCCCACCGCCTTCTTGACCTGGTCGATCATGGCGTCGTCGTAACCGGCCTGGCGCATCAGTTCGCCGGCGGTGTCGGCGTGGTACTTGTAGAGGCCGGTGCGCCAGGCGAGATAGCCATCCCGGTTCATCGGGTAGGTGTTGCGCGGCACCATCCAGCGCTTGATGTGCTGCGCGCGCACCGCCAGTTGCGCCACTTCCGAGGCGTCAGGGGCGAAGCGGTGGATCATTTCCGTCATCCGCTGGGCGTAGAGCAGTTCCTTGGGCTGGCCTTCGTCCTGGTTGGGGTCTTCGGCGTTGGCGGCATCGAACAGCGCGATGGCCCGGTTGAAGCGTTCCTGGTTTGCGATCATTTCCGTCTGCTTGTCGTGTGAAATCTGTCTAGGGGGTTACAGGCCGCCGCCACGCGCCGGACCGTAGCTGTCCAGCACCCGCAGGTAGCTGGCGCGTTCGATGGCGCTGGGGTCGGGCAGGTGCTTCTGGCTCATGCTGCCTTTGAGTTGGGTGACCGAAGTGTATTCGCGCTCGTCCATCCAGTGCTCCATGTCGGCGAGGATCTGCCCAAGCCGTTGCGGGCCGTGCGCGAGCAGGCAGGAGGCCAGATGCACCACGTCGGCGCCGGCCAGCAGCAGTTTCATCGCCTCCTCATGGCCATGGACACCGCCGGTCGCGGCCAGGGTCAGCGCGGTCTGGCCGCGCAGGATCGCGATCCAGCGGATCCGCAGCAGGGCTTCCTCGGCGGTGGACAGGTGCAGGCTGTCCACCATCTTCAGCGTTTCCAGGTCGATATCCGGCTGGTAGAAGCGGTTGAACAGGGACACGCCACGGGCGCCGGCCCGTTCCAGCTGCTGGATCAGATGCGGCAGGGAGGAGAAGAAGGGCGACAATTTCATGCACACCGGCAGGGTCACGGCGCCGCGCAGTTCGCTGAGCAGGTCGACATAGCGCGCCTCCACGGATTCGCCGGTGCAATGCGGGTTGGCGGCGACGTGGTAGACGTTGAGTTCCAGGGCATCGGCCCCGGCCTGCTGCAACTCGCGGCCGAGATCGACCCAGCCGGAGCGCGAGACGCCGTTGAGGCTGGCGATGACCGGAATGCCCAGGCGCGCCTTCAGTTTCGCCAGATGTTCCAGGTAATGGTCGAGATGGCTCTGGTCCCCGCCATGGTCGGGCAGGAAGCCATCCGACTCGCCATGGCCGATGTCGCTGTGCAGCAGGAAGCGGTCGGTCATCCTCGCCTCGGCGTGCAGTTCCTCCTCGAACAGCGAGTGCATCACCAGGGCCGCCGCGCCGGCGTCTTCCAGTTGCAGCGCGCTGTCCAGATGTTTGGACAACGGCGTCGAGGAGGGGACCAGCGGATTCTTGAGTTCGAGGCCGAGGTAGGTGGTGGAGAGGTCGGGCATGGTCATTTCCTTTGCCGTCATACCGGCGCAAGCCGGTATCCAGTTATATCAGTTCAACAAACAGATCCCGCCAGGTGGGATTGCCGCTTTCAATTAATTGCAGCTTCCATGCACGCTTCCATTCTTTCAATGCCTTTTCGCGTGAGATCGCGGCATACATGTCTTGATGCATTTCGTACCAGACCAGCATATGGACGCCGTATTTCTTGGTGAAGCCATCGACCGCCCCTTGTTTGTGCTCCCAGACGCGACGAATCAGGTCGGAAGTGACGCCGATATAGAGCGTGCCGTTGCGCTTGCTGGCCAGGAGGTAGACGCAGGGGTGCTTCATCGAGCGTATCAGTCTGGATTCCGGCGTTCGCCGGAATGACGTTCATCTTTTTGGCTTTCGCCGGAATGGCATGCATTGGCCAGCGCCAGATAGCCCTGGTAGCGGCGATCGGCTTCTTTCTGGGCTTGTTCCAGGAAGCGTTCGGCGGCTTCCGGGTGGCTGCGGCCGAGCATGGCGAAGCGGGTTTCGCTGGCCATGAATTCGCGGATCGGCTTGCTCGGGGCGGCGGAATCCAGCTTGAACGGGTTTTCGCCAGCGTCCGTCCGGCGCGGGTCGAAGCGGAACAGCGGCCAGTGACCGCTCTTCACCGCCGCGTCCT
>CAZONS010000075.1:0-12606 GCA_964581195.1 uncultured Thiobacillus sp.
CCTTCCTGCCGGCGGCGTTGTCGCTGCAGGAAACCCCGCCGCATCCGGCGCCGCGCATCGCCATGGGGCTGATCCTGCTGTTCGCGGCACTCGCGCTCGCCTGGGCGGGATTCGGCCGGATCGACATCGTCGCCAGCGCCCAGGGCAAGCTGATCCCCGACTCCCGTTCCAAGGTGGTGCAGCCGCTGGAGACCGCTTCGGTGGCGGCGATCCATGTGCATGATGGGCAGCGGGTGAAGGCGGGGGAGCTGTTGATCGAGCTGGATGCGACCCAGACCCGGGCGGACAGCGCGCGCGTGGGCGAGGAATTGCAAGCGGCGCGCTGGGAGGCGGCGCGGGCGACGGCGTTGTTGGGGGCGGTGGCGGGAGGAGGCGCGCCACGGCTGGCCGGTATTGCCATTCGCCCTTCTTTGCCCAAGGACGGCGGGGGGCCTTTGTCGGCCACCCACGGAAATCCCCCCCAGCTCCCCTTGGAGAAAGGGGGGAACCAGTTTGTTGAGCGTGAGGCCGCCGAGCAGCGTTTGCTGGAAGGCGAATACGCCGCCTACACCACCCGATTGGCGCAGCTCGACGCTGAAATCGAACGGCGGCAGGCGGAGTTGCATAGCACCGAGGAGACCCTGGCCAAGCTCACCCAGACGCTCCCCATGATCCGCGCCAGAGCGGCGGACTACGAAAAACTCCAGCGGGAGAACTTTGTTTCCCGCCACGGTTGGCTGGAGAAGGAACAGGCGCGGGTCGAGGCGGAACGCGATCTGGCGGCGCAAGCCGCGAAACGCGAGGAAATCCGCGCGTCCCTGCTCGAAAGCCAGCGCCAGCGTGCCGCGCTGGCCGCCGAAACCCGCCGCGCGACGCTGGACCGCTTGCATGAGGCGGAACAGAAAATGGACACCCTGGCGCAAGAGCAGATCAAGGCGGATAGCCGCAGCGGTTTGATGCGCCTCACCGCGCCGGTGGCGGGGACGGTGCAGCAATTGGTGGTGCATACCGTGGGCGGTGTGGTGACCCCGGCGCAAACGCTGCTGGTGATCGTGCCGGGCGACAACCCGCTGGAAGTCGAGGCCTTCGTCGAGAACAAGGACATCGGCTTCGTCCGCGCTGGCCAAACGGCCGAGGTGAAGGTGGAGACCTTCAATTTCACCAAATACGGCACCCTGCGCGGGACGGTGATGCAGGTCTCGGGTGATGCGATTCAGGATGAAAAGCGCGGCCTGGTCTACGCGGCGCGGGTGAAGCTGGATCGAACCACGCTGAATGTGGACGGCAAGACCGTGAGCCTCTCTCCGGGCATGGCGGTGACGGTGGAGATCAAGACCGGGAAACGCCGGGTGATCGAGTATTTCCTGTCGCCGTTGATTCAATACGGGGAGGAGAGTTTGCGGGAGCGGTGAGTTACAAGCCGTTTCCGCCGGACGGAAACGGCTTGTGCACTACCCGATCAGGCTTCGCGTTCGTCCAGCCACTTGCCGATGGCGGGCGGCACGGTCTTCTGGGCGCGGCCGCTGACATAGATGCCGATGTGGCCGCCGGGGAAGGAGAGTTCCGTGTAGTCCTTGGTGCCAAGCTTGCCACGCATGGCGCGGGAGGCATCGGGGGGAACCAGGTGGTCCTGTTCGGCGAAGACGTTGAGCACTGGCATGGTGATGCCCTTCAGGCTCACCGGCTCGCCGATCTCCAGGCCGCCGTTGAGCAGTTTGTTCTGCTGGTAGAAGTCCTTGATGAACTGGCGGAAGGCTTCGCCGGCCTGGTCGGGGCTGTCGAAGATCCATTTCTCCATGCGCAGGAAGTTCTTCAGGGCTTCCGGGTCGTCGAGGGTATCGAGCAGGCCGAGGTATTTCTGGCCCATGAGTTGGTATGGTTTGAGATTGAGGAAGGTCCAGTTCAGCATTTCACCGGGGACGTTGCCGAGGGTGTCCACGACCAGGTCGGCGTCGATCTGCTGCACCCAGTGCGAGAGCATGTTGTCCGGGGTCTGGAAGTCGACCGGGGTGACCATGGTGACCAGATTCTTCACCTTGTCCGGATGCAGCGCGGAATAGCACAAGGAGAAGGTGCCGCCCTGGCAGATGCCGAGAATGTTGATCTTGTCGATGCGGTGGCGTTCGCGAATGACGTCGACGCAGCGGTCGAGGTAGCCGTTGATGTAGTCATCCAGGGTGAGGTAGCGGTCGGCGCGATCCGGATAGCCCCAGTCGATCAGGTAGACATCCTGACCGGCGTCCATCAACGCCTTCACGGTGGAGCGGTTTTCCTGGATGTCGGTCATGTAGGGCCGGTTGACCAGCGCGTAGACGATGAGCAGCGGCGTCTTGCTCTGCACCTTGTCCGCGGGCGGGTTGAAGCGGAACAGGGTGAGCTTGTCTTCCTGGTGGATCACGGTCTTGGGCGTGACTCCGGTGGAAATCTCGCCGACTTCCATCAGGTTCTGTACGCCATGCGAGAGCTTCTGGCCATAGGCCATGAGTTCCTGCATGACGGCATCGGGACGCATGTCGAAGGGGATCATTTGGCATCTCCTGCTTTCTTGGCGCGGGGGGCGGGGGCGCGTTTGGCGGGTGCGGCGGCGGCCACGGCCGGCGCCGGCTCGGTGGTGATGGAAGCCTTGCGCATCGCCTCCAGTTGCTTGTGGATTTCCTTGATTTCCTTGTGCAGACGCAGGTTGTCCCGACGCAACTCCTGTTGCCGGCACTGCAGCGTGCTGATCTCGGCATGGGTCGGCATGTGCATGGCTTCCAGGTTCTGGTCGACCATGCGCGCCATCTGTTGCTTCAGCGCCAGCAGGCTGTTGACCAGCTGGCCGTAGAGCTTCTGGTATTCGCTGGTCATGACGAACTCGGCATAGGCCGCTTCGCTCATTTCCACCCACTGGTCATACAGCTCGCGCAGGCTGTGGATGGGTTTGTTCTCCGCGGCGCGGGCCTGCAACGCGTCCTGGAACTTGCGCGCCGTCTCGGCGCCCAGTTTGCCGAAGGCCATGTGATACGACTGGGTGGCGGCGGCGTAGTCGATCTGGCGTTGCGCCAGGGTCTGGAATTGCTCCTGGGATTCGCGGTTGTAGCCCACCGCCGGAATCGACAGGAATCGGTTCATCTGGTCGCGCACCGCGCCCGCGCCTTCCTGATGGTAGGCCTGGGTGAAATCGCCGGGCATGGGCACGATGTTGGCCGCCAGACGCTGCCAGGTGTCCATCGGCAGATCCCAGAAGGTGTTGAATCCCTTGCCGGGGTTGTTGGCGCCGAACAGGTTGGGGGTCGGGCTGGTCCACATCTTCTGCATGTTTTCCAGCCAGCCGTTCACGGCCTCCATGCCGACTTCCTTGCCACCGCCGCCGACACCGCTCAGCAACTGCTCGGCCAGGGTGAAATAGCCGCGGCTGGCGTCCATCACCTTGTCGAACACGTCGCGTCCGGAAGGCGGGGTCATTGGGGAGACCGCCTGCCACCATTGATTGATGCCATCGGCCCAGGGGTTCTTCGGCGCTTCCGGCGCCTGCATCCCGCGCTGGGCCAGATCACCCCAGGCTTTCCAGTAGCCCTGCTGCGCGGTCAGCCAGTCATTCATCCAGTTCTTGCCAGTATCAGCCACGGTCTCACTCCTTGAGGTGAACAGCTTGTCGCTGGATTTTGTGCATTGCACAAAATGATGTCAAGGCACTATTTGACGATTTCAACGCGCAGTTCTCCCGGAGAGAGACCCCCCAGGACATGGCCACCGATCGCCGCCCGGATCAGGCGCAGGGTCGGAAACCCGGCCTTGGCGGTCATTCGGCGGACCTGTCGGTTCTTGCCCTCCGTGAGGATGATCTCGATCCAGGTCGTGGGGATCGCCTTGCGATAGCGCACCGGCGGATCGCGCGGCCAGAGGTTCGCCGGCTCGTCGATCACCCGTGCCCGCGCCGGACGGGTGACGAAATCGCCCAGGTTCATCGCGTGACGCAGGGGTTCCAGATCGGCTTCGGCGGGTGCGCCTTCGACCTGCGCCCAGTAGGTCTTCGGCAACTTGTGGCGGGGATCGGCAAGCCGATGCTGTAGTGCACCATCGTCGGTTAGAATCAGCAGGCCTTCGCTGTCCGCATCCAGCCGCCCTGCCGCATAGACTCCGGGGATGTCGATGTAGTCCTTCAGGCCTCGATGCCCGTCTTCCGCCGTGAACTGGCTGAGCACGCCATAGGGTTTGTTGAACAGGATGAGGCGAGCCATCAGATTCTTGATTTCAATAAGGAGTTGTCGTGAGTAGCCCTATTCAGCCGCCCGCCACGGGCGAAAAGATCACCGTCAATGCCGATGCATCCCTGAATGTGCCGAAGCGGCCGATTATCCCCTTCATCGAAGGAGACGGCACCGGCGTCGACATCACCCCGGTCATGCGCGCGGTGCTCGACGCGGCGGTGGCACGTGCCTATGGCGGCGAGCGCAAGATCGAATGGATGGAAGTCTTCGCCGGTGAAAAGGCGACGCGCGTCTACGGCGACGACAGTTGGCTGCCGGAGGAAACCGTCGCGGCCGTGCGCGAGCATGTGGTCTCCATCAAGGGTCCGCTGACCACGCCCACCTCGGGGGGCATCCGTTCCCTGAATGTGGCGCTGCGCCAGATGCTCGACCTCTACGTGTGCCTGCGCCCGGTGCGCTACTTCGAGGGCGTGCCCTCCCCGGTCAAGCATCCGGAGCGGGTGGACATGGTGATCTTCCGCGAGAACACCGAGGACATCTATGCGGGCGTGGAATGGGAGGCCGGCAGCGATGAAGTGAAGAAAGTCATCGAATTCCTGCAACAGGAAATGGGCGTCAAGAAAATCCGTTTCCCGGAATCGTCCGCCATCGGCATCAAGCCGGTGTCCGTGGAGGGTTCCGAGCGCCTGATCCGCCGCGCCATCCAGTACGCCATCGACAACAACCGCAAGTCGGTGACCCTGGTGCACAAGGGCAACATCATGAAGTTCACCGAGGGTGGCTTCAAGAAATGGGGATATGAACTGGCGATCCGCGAATTCGGCGGTGAACTGATCGACGGCGGCCCCTGGGTGAAACTCCCGAACGGGATCGTCATCAAGGACGTGATCGCCGATGCCTTCCTGCAGCAGATCCTGCTGCGCCCGGAAGAATACGACGTGATCGCCACGCTGAACCTCAACGGTGACTACGTTTCCGACGCCCTGGCGGCGGAAGTCGGCGGCATCGGCATCGCCCCGGGCGCCAATCTGTCCGATTCGGTGGCGATGTTCGAGGCCACCCACGGCACCGCGCCGAAGTATGCCGGGCAGGATTACGTGAACCCGGGCTCGATCATCCTTTCCGGTGAAATGATGCTGCGCCACATGGGCTGGCTGGAAGCCGCCGACCTGATCATCAAGGGCATGGACGGCGCGATCCGCGCCAAAAAGGTGACTTACGACTTCGCCCGCCTGATGGACGGGTCGACCCAGATCTCCTGCTCCGCCTTCGGTCAGGAAATCATTCGCTGGATGGATTGATCCTCCGCGGGGGTGGCTTGCCCACCCCCAAGTGACGCAGCAGGGCAATGAGTTCCTCGGCGATGGGACCGAGTTCTTCCCGCTGTCGTTCCAGGCCCGCCAGAATACACGCGGCTTCGCCCGGCGGATGCTCATCGGAAATCGTCATCCGACGCGAACATCCGGCACTTTCTGAAAGTACTGGAGGGATTTTCATCCTGGCCACTCCTGCGCCAACGTCATGACTGACGTATAGCACAGGGGGCCCGAGGTTGGCAGGCGCTAAAAGGTTGCCGCCAGTAAAGACTCCACTTACAGCGGAGTGATGTTCGAGGCCTGCTTACCCTTCGGGCCTTCGGTCACGTCGAAAGAGACTTTCTGTCCTTCCTTCAGGCTTTTGAAGCCTTTGCCCGCGATCGCGGAAAAGTGGGCGAACAGATCATCGCCACCGCCATCAGGGGTAATGAAGCCGAAGCCTTTAGAGTCGTTGAACCATTTAACAATGCCAGTGGCCATGAAACTGCTCCTAAATCAAAAAACGAATGAATCGTCTGGATCAGACAGACTCCGTCTACTGATACAAACGGCTGGCTTTTTACCCGTGGAATGCGCTGTGCGTCAATCACTTTGCAAGAAAACCCTGGCTTGAAAAAAACCATCCCGTCGCCACAATCTCCATGTTGCATTAACGCGTACGCAGAGATGGCCGTCCGGCATCAAGACGAGAGTGAGCTGGCGATTGACCGGAGGGTCGCGCCGCCACCTCCCCTATATAAGGTATTGCTTCTGAACGACGACTACACGCCCATGGAGTTTGTCGTGAAAGTATTGGAGAACATTTTTCTGCTGAGCCGTGAACAAGCCACCCGGGTCATGCTCAAAGTGCATAATGAGGGCGTAGGCGTCGCCGGGGTTTACCCTCGCGATGTGGCCGAAACCAAGGTGCACCGGGTTGCGGAATACGCGCAGAGCCATCAGCATCCCCTGCAATGCGTCATGGAGAAAGATCAATGATCGCCCAGGAATTGGAAGTCAGTTTGCACATGGCCTTCATGGAGGCCCGCCAGAAACGCCATGAATTCATTACCGTCGAGCATCTGCTCCTGGCCATGCTGGATAACCCCTCCGCAGCTGAGGTATTGCGTGCTTGTGCCGCGAATCTGGATGATCTGCGCAAGAAACTCGCCGAATTCATCGAACGCCATACACCGCGCGTTCCCGGCGAGGCGGATGTGGATACGCAGCCGACGCTGGGCTTCCAGCGCGTGATCCAGCGCGCCATCCTGCACGTCCAGTCATCCGGCAAGAAGGAGGTGACCGGCGCCAACGCGCTGGTGGCGATCTTCGGTGAAAAGGATTCGCATGCCCTGCATTTCCTCACGCAACAGGGCCTCAGTCGCCTCGACGTGGTGAACTTCATCTCCCACGGCATCGCAAAGACCCCGCAGGAAGCCGCGCCGACCGGTCGTGCCGAGGCAACCGGCGAGCCCCAGGAAAACGAGGCCAGCGCCAGTTCCCCGCTCGATTCCTTCACCGTCAACCTCAACGCCCAGGCCGAAGCCGGCAAGATCGACCCATTGATCGGGCGCGACATGGAAGTGGAGCGGGTGATCCAGACGCTGTGTCGTCGGCGCAAGAACAATCCCCTGCTGGTGGGCGAGGCCGGTGTCGGCAAGACCGCGATCGCGGAGGGCCTGGCGCGTCGCATCATCGAGGGCAGCGTGCCGGACATCCTCAAGGAAGCCACGGTATTCGCCCTGGACATGGGCGCCCTGCTGGCGGGAACGAAATACCGGGGCGACTTCGAGCAGCGCCTCAAGGCGGTGATCAAGCAACTGACCAGCACACCGCACTCCATCCTGTTCATCGACGAGATCCACACCGTGATCGGCGCCGGCGCCGCCTCGGGCGGCACCCTGGATGCATCCAACCTGTTGAAGCCGCCGCTCTCGGCCGGTCAATTGCGCTGCATCGGCGCCACCACCTATACCGAGTATCGCGGCATTTTCGAGAAAGACCATGCCTTGTCGCGTCGCTTCCAGAAGGTCGACGTGAACGAACCCAGCGTGGAAGAGACCGTGGCCATCCTGCGCGGTTTGAAATCGCGCTTCGAGGCGCACCACAGCGTGAAGTACACGCAAGCCGCGCTGTCCACCGCCGCTGAATTGTCCGCCCGCTACATCAATGACCGTCATCTGCCGGACAAGGCCATCGATGTGATCGACGAAGCCGGCGCGGCGCAACGCATCCAGCCCAAGTCGAAGCAGAAAAAGGTCATCACGCCCAAGGAAATCGAGGACATCGTCGCCAAGATCGCGCGGGTGCCGGCCAAGACCGTCGCCAACGACGAGCGCAACGCCCTCAAGAACCTCGATCGCGACCTGAAGGCGGTGGTGTTCGGCCAGGACAAGGCCATCAACGCACTGGCCTCCTCGATCAAGATGACCCGCTCCGGCCTAGGCAATCCACAGAAACCGATCGGCTCCTTCCTGTTCTCCGGCCCGACCGGTGTCGGCAAGACCGAGGTGGCGCGGCAACTGGCCTATGTCCTCGGGGTGGAACTGATCCGCTTCGACATGTCCGAATACATGGAGCGTCACGCGGTTTCGCGCCTGATCGGCGCGCCTCCCGGCTATGTCGGCTTCGAGCAGGGCGGTCTCCTCACCGAGGCCATCAGCAAGACCCCCTACGCGGTGCTGTTGCTGGATGAAATCGAGAAGGCACACTCGGACATCTACAACATCCTGCTGCAGGTCATGGATCACGGCACCCTGACCGACAACAATGGCCGCAAGGCGGACTTCCGCAACGTGGTGATCATCATGACCACCAACGCCGGCGCCGAGGCGATGACCAAGGCCAGCATCGGCTTTGCCCAGCCCTCCCGCAGCGGCGACGAGATGGGGGACATCAAGCGGATGTTCACACCGGAATTCCGCAACCGCATCGACGCCATCATCTCCTTCGCGGCTCTGGATGAAGAAGTCATCCTGCGCGTGGTGGACAAGTTCCTGATGCAACTGGAAGAACAACTGCACGCCAAGAAGGTGGAGGCGCATTTCTCCGACACCCTGCGCAAGTGGCTGGCGAAGAAGGGATTCGACCCTCTGATGGGCGCGCGTCCCATGGCTCGTCTGATTCAGGACACCCTGCGCAAGGCATTGGCGGACGAACTCCTGTTCGGTCGCCTCGCCAATGGCGGCGAGGTGAATGTGGATCTGGACGAATCCGGAGATATCCAGCTGCAATTCGAGGACACGCTGGAACCCGCCTGAGACGGTGGCTTCAGCGGCGGACTCCGGGGCTGCGGACCATCCGCCCGGGTTCCCCTGTCCGAGAACGCTTCAGGCCCGGGCCGCCGCGAACAGCGTGAAGAAGTTGCGACTGCTCGCCGCGGCGACATCCTCCAGTGGAACCTCCTTCAAGCGGGCGATCTCCTCCGCCACATGGCGCACGTATGCGGGCTCGTTGCGCCTGCCGCGATGTGGAACCGGGGCCAGATAGGGTGAATCGGTCTCGATCAGCAGACGCTCGAGCGGCACCCTTCTCGCCACTTCCTTCAACTCCCGGGCACTCTTGAAGCTGACGATGCCGGAGAAGGAGATGTAGAAACCCATCGCCATCGCCGCTTCCGCCACGTCCCAGCTCTCCGTGAAGCAGTGCATCACGCCGCCGGCGCGCTCCGCGCCCTCCTCCGCCATGATCGCCAGCGTGTCTTCGGCAGCGCTGCGGGTGTGGATGATCAGGGGTTTGCCGGCGGCGCGGGCGGCGCGGATGTGGGTACGGAAACGGGCGCGCTGCCAATCCACATCCTCGCGTTTGAGCCGGTAGTAATCCAGGCCGGTCTCGCCTATGGCGACCACGCGCGGATGCGCGGCCAGGGCCGCCAGTTCCGCGGTATCGGGTTCGCGGCCGTCGTCATGATCGGGATGCACTCCGACCGAGGCGAAAAGGTTGGCGTGCGCTTCAGCCAGACTCAGGACGCGCGGAAAGTTCTCCAGATTGACGGAAACGCAAAGGGCATGACTCACCTGTGCCGCGCGCATGTTGGCGAGCAGGGAGGCGACCCCTTCGGTGAAATCGGGGAAGTCGATATGGCAGTGGGAATCGATGAACATGGTGATGACAAGTGACTGGCCGCGGACCGCCCGCTTCAGGCCACTTGCAGCCTGAAGCAGACGCCCGCGACTACATGGTGTGGGTATGGCGAGTGGCTTTCATGGCATTGCCGAGGATGCCCTCGATCTTGCCACGCACGGTATTGGAACCTTCGTTTTCATCGAATTGCACGCCGATGCCCTGCTGGCGGTTGCCCTGGGCGCCGCTCGGCGTGATCCAGACGACCTTGCCGGAGATCGGCAGCTTGTTCGGGTCGTCCATCAACGTCAGCAGCATATAGACCTGGTCTCCCATCTGGTAGGGCCGGTTGGTCGGAATGAACAGACCGCCGCGCTTCACGAAGGGCAGATAGGCCGCGAACAGTGCCGTGCGCTCCTTGATGGTCAGCGACAGCATTCCGGCACGGCCGCTGCTGATTGGCTTGGGAATTTCGCTCACGCCCGGGCTCCCGTGATTTCGCTGTAACGAATGAGCCACGATTCTAGCAACAACTGGGCGTTCAACGGATGCCGCAGCCAGCGTCCGGCGTCGGCCAGTTCCCTCTGGAAGGCCAGCAGATCCGCGAGATCACAGCCGTGGGCGAGGGCCGCGCTCGCCTGCGTCCGGGTCGGGAAATAATGACTCTGATCGGCGAGGCGCTGTGCCAACAGGTCATGAATCCAGCGTGACAACCAGCCCCAGGCCTCCGCCAGCAGCGGTTGAAACACCTGCGCGGCCTGGCTGGCATCGAGCTGGCGCGGTCGCGTCAAGATATCGAGAAAGGCTTCGCGTCGCGCCGCCCGCTCCGGCTCGGCATATCCCAGCGCGGCCAAGGGCGCGCCGCCCGCCTCGGCGAGCAGGGCCTCGGGCGCGTCGATACCCGCCGCGCGCAGCCAGACGAGCGCCGGATCCCGCTTGGGCAAGGGGATCGCCACCTTGCGGCAACGCGAGATCACCGTCGGCAGCAGCCGCCCGGATTGATGCGAGACCAGAAGCAGAAGCACTCGCGCGGGCGGTTCTTCCAGGGTCTTCAGCAAGGCATTGGCGGCGGCGGGATGCATGAACTCGGCCGGGTGGATCAGCGCCACTCGCCAGCCGCCACGATGCGCGCTGAGGGTGAGGAACTCGGTGATCTCGCGGATCGCCTCCACCTTGATCACCCGGCTCCCCTTCCTGGCCGTCTTCTTCGCGGGGGTGGCATCACCCTCCTCGGCCTCCGCCTCCTCCGGTTCGACACGGCGAAAATCGGGATGATTGCCCTGTGCGAACCAGTTGCAGGCATCGCAGACGCCGCAGGCCCCCTCCCCGCCCGGCCGCTGGCACAAAGCCCAGCGTGCCAGTTCGGTGGCCAGGTCGAGCTTGCCGACACCGGCCGGGCCATGCAGCAGCATCGCGTGCGGCATGTGCTCCGGATCGGCGGTCAGTTGCCGGAACAGGTCGAGGTTCCAGGGATGGATCAAGCCAGTGTCCCCAGGATGATCGCCAGTTGCGCGCGCACCTCTTCCAGCGAACGGCTGCCGTCGATCACCCGGATGCGCATGGGATGGGCCGCTGCGCGGCGCAGGTAGGCTGCGCGCACACGGCCATGGAATTCACCCCGCTCACGCTCGAAGCGATCCGGCTCGCGGGCCGTGGCCAGACGCGCCGCCGCGATCTCGGTGGGCACGTCGAACAACAGGGTGAGATCGGGTTGCAGGTCACCCTGCACCCAGCTCTCCAATGTCTCCAGGCGAGTCTCATCGAGGCCGCGACCGCCACACTGGTAGGCGAAGCTGGCGTCCGTGAAGCGATCCGAGATCAGCACCTCACCCGCGGCCAGCGCCGGGCGGATGACCTGCTCGATGTGCTCGCGGCGGGCGGCGAACATCACCAGCGCCTCGGTCTCGGGATGCATGGGCTGATGCAGCACGATTTCGCGCAGACGCTCGCCCAGCGGCGTCCCTCCGGGCTCGCGGGTCAGTCGCACCGCGCGACCGCGAACGCTAAACCAGTCCGCCAGCCAGTCGAGATGACTGCTCTTGCCGGCGCCATCGACGCCCTCCAGGGTGATGAACAGGCCAGACATCAGCGTCGCCTCTGATAGCGGTTGACCGCGCGGTTGTGCGCGTCGAGATTGTCGGAGAATTCATGACGGCCGCCGCCCTTGGCCACGAAGTACAAGGCGCGGCTGCTTGCCGGATGCACGGCGGCTCGCAACGCCGCCTCCCCCGGCAGGGCAATCGGCGTCGGTGGCAGACCGGCGCGGGTATAGGTGTTGTAGGGCGTATCCGCGAGCAGATCTTCCTTGCGCAGGTTGCCATCGAAACGCGCACCCAGGCCATAGATGACGGTGGGATCGGTCTGCAGGCGCATGCCGATCTTCAAGCGGTTGATGAAGACGGATGCGATCAACGGCCGCTCGTCCGGCGCGCCCGTCTCCTTTTCGATGATCGAGGCCATGATCAACACATCCAGTGGCGTGCGGTAGGGCAGCCCCGGCATGCGCGCGTCCCAGGCCGCGTCCAGGCGCTTGCGCATGGTTTCATGGGCGCGCTTGTACAGCGTCAGATCGGACGTGCCCAGATCGAAGAAGTAGGTATCCGGAAAGAATCGGCCTTCCGCGTGGGTGTCGGTCACGCCCAGGGCGGCCAGCAACTGCGCCGGACTCATGCCGGCGGTGTCGTGGCGCAGACCGGGATGCGCATCGACGGCGCGACGCATCTCGGCGAACGACCAGCCTTCGGGAATCGTCAGCTTGCCCAGCACGGTGTCGCCGACGGTGATCTTGCGCAGCAGTTGCAGCGGGCTGATCGGCCCCTGGCTGGCATAGCTGCCCGCCTTGATGCCGCCATCCAAGCCCTTGAGCCTGGCGAGCAGGACGAAGGCCCAGGGCCGGGCCAGCACTCCCGCCTGCTCCAGGTCTCGCGCCGCCGCTGTCAGGGTGCTGCCGCGCTCGACCGAAAAGGTCACCGGGAAAGCCGCCCCGGTGGCGGGGGTGTTCGCATACCAGGTAAACCAGGCGCCAAAGCCGAGCAGACCCAGCATGATCAGCAGCAGCAAGCGCCGGCCCCAGCGCGCGG
>CAZONS010000076.1:0-12567 GCA_964581195.1 uncultured Thiobacillus sp.
TCAACTGTCCTGGCGCGACGCGGCGGCGGCGGGCCTGCACCGTCTGACCTGGAGCGTGGCAGACGGCCGAGCCTGGTCCAGCCGCGCCCCTTCCGGCGACAGCCTCGACGGCGACATGCCCTGGTTGTTCACGGCGTCAGATTCCCCCGTTTTTCTGCGCCAAGGCGGCGGCAGCTTCACCGATGAAGCGGTGTTTGCCGTGTTCCCCGAGGGATGGTGCCATGAGATACCTGAAGGCGGACAGGCCAAACCCGTGGGGCAACTGGACGGGCAAGGCAGGGTGGTCTTGCGTTGCAGCGGAACAGTCAGCCTCCATGACGGCGAGGGCGGATACTTCGTCATCCGTACGCGCCAGGACAACCTGGACGATCAGCATTACACGCTCGCCGGGCTCCACTACTGGCTGGATTTTCTGTCCCCTGCCGCAGCGTTCAAGGGCAGGCCCAGGCTGTACCGAATCGACGTCAACGGCCAACATCTGCCTTCACCTTTGGCCATCACCTGGAAAGGCGGTGACGGTCTGCAGGGTCCACTTGGCGCCTCCGTCTCGAATGGCGTTGAAGTCCTGCTCAGAAGCCGTGTCCTGGTGCTCCCGGAATCTGCCGGACACGCCATCCTGCCTTTGGATGCGTGCCAGGGCACTGTGCTCCTGTCCGGCTGGGGCGCGGTCAGCGCAAGGGTTCTGGATGACGCCTGTGACCTGCGCTGTGACCAGACCGGCGACGACTTGTGGCTTCATCTCGCCGCCTCGGCTGGCAACACAACGCCAGAATTCGTCACCGTCGAACTGCTCTGGCCCGGCAACCCGGCCACGGCCAGGCTTCGCCTGCCTTTCCCCGCGCTCGGAGTGCGCGGATTCGATGAGCATGGCCTGATCCAATCCGGCGATTCGCTTGCCTTGCAAAAACTGGCCGGCGTCCGGCTGGTCGTCATCACCCCCCCAAGCAACCCGCGTATTTCTCTGGTTCTGAGCGTGAGCGACGAGCGCCATTCCGTACGCGTGGCCCTGCGGCCCATCGAAGGGAGCGGCCGCCTCGTCGTGCGTCCTCTGGATTACCTGGCCGATCTCGAGGACTTGTTGTCCGTCGATACCCAAACGGACGCCACGGTCCGTCTCGTTCTGCGGGTAGGCGATGCGCCGCCCTTCAAGTTGAACCTGCGCCGGTATGACGTTGCGTTGCGGTACAACGATGGCGCCTTTGCCATGAGCGCAGACCAGGACCAATTGGCGGAAGGCACCGAAGTCATGGCTCTTCGGCTCCAGGCCCCATCCAGTGAGGCAGAACGCCTTGAAACGGAAAGCGTGAACTGGTCCTGGCTGTTCCATGACGCAGACCGCCAACCCGGGTCCTGGATCGTCTACCCGTCCAAGACCTCCCGGGTCGCATTCCGTCCAATGGCGATTCAAGTCAGGGGCGATCCAGCGCCAATGACCGCCCTCGCCAGGGCCGTGGGCATATTCTCCCCGGAACATCGGGCCACGGCCCTGGACGCGGTCATCCGGGGCATGGCTCTGGATTTTTCATCGCCGGAGTGGGGGATGGTTGATGCCCTGGCAAGGCAACTCGGCCATCTGCCCATGTCCAACCTCGACATCTGGAAACGGTTCGCTGCGTCCCCACAGGGCATGGCTGCCTTGGTGTTCCGTGCAGGCAGCCTGGAGGAAGGCTTCATCTACCGCTTCGACCAGGAACTGCCCTTTGCCTGGGAGACCGTGCCGATGCAGGCCTGGCGAGACGCCATGGCCGAGTCCCGGCGACACCTGATGGCTAAACTGCCTGGCGATTTGCCGGACGCGACCAGGGATGCGGCGGTACTGACCTTCCTTCAAGCACGGCGACGCGAACTCCTGGCGAGGAACAATCTGATTGCCTATCTGATCGGCATCGCATGCGCCGATCTCCTGCAGGACGCGGACGACGCCGAAAAACTGAAGCAGCTCGGCCAAGTCTCGGATCTCTTCCTCGCCGAAGAATTGCAAAAACTCCTGAACAGGCAGTCCGATGCCTACTGGCCCGAAGGCCTGAGTGACCTGTTTCGCGCAGCGCTGCGTGACCTGTTGAGCGGTGCTCAGGATGACACGAACCCGCTCCAACTGCTCAAGGACACACCAAGCCGCTTCCAGAATGGGGTCGTCAACCTGCCCATCGTCCTCGCGGCACAGGCCTTTTCCGGCCATGGCCAAAACTGGTTTTCCTCCCCCCACGACATACACCTCCTCCGAGCCGCCAAGCGATTCGATCCCGCCTGGTTCGAATCGGCCTACAGCCTCACCCTAGCCAAGCTTTTCTCACGCACATGATGAATTTCCGCAACGTTCCCCCCACCCTGGCCAACCGCAGTTCGCTTGCTGCCATCAACCGCCTAGGCTTCGACAACCCGCCCTTGCGGCGTCATCTGGGTGAATTGTTCGCACGGCCTTACGGCCATCCCGGCGCACTGCTTGCCGACCCGGCGTTCGAGGCGGTGTTCGGCTGGCGCGCGTCCGACAGGTGCCTGGGCGACCTGGCGGGCAACCTGCTGCATGAAAGCCTCGTGCATGCGCTGGACAGTCCGCCCGCCGAGTTGGCGGCAACTTATCGCTTCAGCAAGAGCCGCCTGCCCTATGCCCACCAGTTGCAGGCCTGGGAGATCCTGTCCCAGGATCCGCCCCAGTCCGTGGTGGTCTCCAGCGGCACGGGATCGGGCAAGACGGAATGCTTCATGGTGCCGCTGCTGGATTATCTCGCCCGCCTTAGGGACAGCGCCGGCGGCATCCTGATCGGCACCAGGGCCCTCTTCCTCTATCCCCTGAACGCTCTCATCAACAGCCAGCGCGAGCGGCTTCAGGCCTGGACGCATGCCTTCGACGGCGACATCCGGTTTTGTCTCTATAACGGCAACACCCCGGAAACCGTGCGCGCCAACCTCCAGGCCGCAAATCCTGCCGAAGTCATGAGCCGGACGGGCCTCAGACAGTCACCGCCGCCGATTCTGGTAACCAACGCTTCGATGCTGGAATACATGCTCGTTCGCGGCGTCGACGCCCCCATACTCACGCAGTCCCAAGGCATGCTGAAATGGGTCGTGCTTGACGAAGCACACTCCTATGTTGGCTCCCAGGCCGCCGAGATGTCGCTGCTGATCCGGCGCGTCCTGCACGCCTTCGGCGTGAGCCCCGACAAGGTTAGGTTTGTCGCGACTTCCGCAACCATCGGCGACCCTGGCGGCGAAGCCGGCCTCAAGCTACGGGCCTTCCTCGCGGACGTGGCAGGCACGGACATCGAACGCGTGCACCTCGTCTCCGGAACCCGCCAGGTCTACGACCTGAGCCTGATCAAGGCCGACCGTCGGCACGGACTTGACGCCCTCAAGGCCATCGAACCCGACAAGACGGTGTCCGTGCCGCGCTTTACTGCCCTGTGTGAAGACATGACCGCACGCGCCCTGCGGGAGCGCTTGACTCCACGTGTAGGGAAACCGAGCGTGGCCACGCTCTCCGAAGTGTGCGAGATCGTCTTCGGCGCCCGGCGTGACTTTTCCATCGAGGAACAGCATACCGGCCTCGAATGGCTAGACCTGATCTCCGGGACGCAGGACAACACCGGAGACGGCCGGTCCGGCGACACCTTCGCCCCCCTGCGCGCCCACCTATTTCACCAGACCGTCTCCGGCATCTGGGCCTGCGCGGACCCCCGGTGCAGCCATCGTCACGAGACCCCGCTCGAGGATGCCGACTGGCTGTTCGGCAAGATCTATCTTGAACCGAGGAAACACTGTACGTGCGGCAGCCCCGTGTATGAAGCCGTGTTTTGCGACGATTGCGGCCAAGTCCACCTGCTCGCAGCCGATCACGGGCATTCGTTGTTGCAGTACGAGCCCAGGTCGCTTCTCGACGAATTCGAACTCGACGTGGAAGGGGAGGCCGAGGACGAAGACGATGAAGATGACGCGCTCCGGTTCAAGGCGCTAGTCGTGAATCGACCCTTTCAGGGCTCAAGCCTCGTCGGCATCGACCGCCTTTCCCGGAACATCGTGACGCCAGGCACCGAAGGTGCCGTCAACGTCCATGTCGTAGCCAACGGCGACAACCATCCGGGCTGTCCAGCCTGCGGTGCAGGTCAACACGGCAGGCGGCCCCTGTTCAACCATTTCCGGCTGGGGGCACCCTTCATGGTAGCGAACCTGCTGCCGAGCATGCTTGAATTCGCCCCGGACAGCGAGGCCGCCGCCAACCACCCCTACCGGGGCCGCAGGCTGCTCGCCTTCAACGACAGCCGCCAGGGTACGGCGCGCATCGCCAGCAGGCTCCAGCAGGACGCCGAGCGAAACAGGGTGCGCGGGCTGGTATATCACCTCGCCCTGCAGCACAGCAGCCTGCTCGACGAGCATGCGCTCCAGGAGATCGACACCCAGATCAAGGCGTTGGAGCCTTTGGCAAACAGCACGCCTGCCCTTAACCAGGTGGTCAGGGATCTGCGGCAGAAGCGCCTCGAACTGACCCAGCCAAGCCCCATCGAATACAACGCGCTTGCCGAAAGCCTGTCCCTGCAGACCAGCGACTTTGATCGCATGATCGAATCGTACCGGCGCAACGTGCCCGAGGTCTTTGCCCAGGGCGCGGGCGGGCGCGAACTCGCCAGGATGTTCCTGATGAGGGAGTTTGGACGACGCCCCAAGCGCCTCAACAACCTCGAATCCATGGGACTTGTCGCGGTTACCTATCCCAGGCTCTCGGCAATCCGGAGCGTGCCTGTCTTCGTAAAAGACCATACGGACTTCAGCCTGGTCGAGTGGAAGAATCTGCTCAAGATCGCCCTGGACCATTTCGTCCGGGCAGGCGGCTCCCTCGCGTTCCCCCCTGCCTGGCGGAACTGGCTTGGCCAACGGTTCAACTTGCGCTACTTGATTGCCCCCGACTCCGAAAGTCGAAGCCGCAGCCAGCGTTACTGGGTCAATGTCGAGCGCAGCCAGGGACGTAACCTGCTGGTCCGCCTGCTCGCCCATGTGCTTGGGCTGGACCCGGAAATTCCGCGCCACGCTGACATCATCGGCGGCGTGCTCCTTGCGGCATGGACCGATCTCACGGGCCCGTCAGGGCTGCTGCAGCCTGCGGCGGACGGCTTTTCCCTGCCCCTGGCCAACCTAGCTTTCCTCCCTATGTCCGAGGCCTGGATCTGCCCCGTGACACGGCGCTTCCTCGATACCACCTTGCGCGGCGTCACCCCCTACCTGCCAGGCAATGCCGCCCCGGGACAAGCGCTCTGCCGCAAAGTCTGCCTGCCGCTTTACGACAAGGCCTTCGGAGGGCTCTCCGACGACATCCAGCGGGTAGGCCGCGCCCGCGACTGGCTTGCCTGCCAGGACGGTCTCGGCGAACTGCGCGACGAAGGCATCTGGGGCGACCTCAACGACCGGGTCATCGAATTGCCT
The DNA here is from genome assembly GCA_964581195.1 of uncultured Thiobacillus sp. Lineage (GTDB taxonomy): Bacteria > Pseudomonadota > Gammaproteobacteria > Burkholderiales > Thiobacillaceae > PFJX01. The sequence continues at coordinate 5,413 of CAZONS010000076.1, forward strand.
CCCTATTTCCGCGCCGCTGAACATTCCGCCCAGCAAACGTCCTCGCGCCTCAAGGAATACGAGGACGCCTTCAAGGCCGGAGACCTCAACCTGCTGAGTTGTTCGACCACGATGGAAATGGGCATCGACATCGGCGGCATCTCCCTCGTGGCCATGAACAACGTGCCGCCGCATCCCGCCAACTACCTGCAAAGGGCAGGGCGGGCAGGGCGACGCAAGGAGGTCCGGTCGCTTTCGCTCACGCTGTGCAAGTCCAATCCCCATGACCTGACCGTATTCGCCAATACGCGGTGGGCTTTCGACACGGCGCTGGATGCCCCCAGGGTGTCGCTGGACAGCCCGATCATCGTCCAGCGACACATCCAGTCCCTCCTGCTGGCCGATTTCCTGCAGCAGGTCATGGCCGGCATGGGCCAGGAGCAAAGCCGCCTGACATGCGGCATGTTCTTTCTCGGCGAGCCGTCCCTTTCCCGCCGCTTCGCCGATTGGTGCCGGGCATTCCCTCAACCCGGACAGGAGGCCACCACTTCAGGCATCGCCATGCTGCAAAGGAATACGTGCCACGCGGGCCGCCCCGTCGATCTAGCGACTGCCGTGTCGGCCCAGTCCATCGATGCGATCTCCCGTGCCTGGGCCCTCGAGCATGTCAATCTGCGCCAGGAATTCCTCCTGCTGACCGATGGCGGAAAGGAGTCTCCCGCATCACGCGCCGTCGGTCACCAGCTGACCCGGATGCAGGACGAGTACCTGCTGCGCGAGCTTGCCACCTCAGGTTTCCTGCCCGCCTATGGTTTCCCCACCCATGTCGCCTCGTTCGACAGCCTGACCCGCACCCAATTCCTGCGCGAGCGCCGCCAGCGGGAAGCAGGTCGGCAGGACAACCTCAGCCGACGGCGTGAACTGGCCAGCCGTGACCTGCAGACCGCCCTGCGCGAGTACGCGCCCGGCGCGGACGTGGTCATGGATGGCCTGGTTTACCGTTCAGCGGGCGTCACCCTGAACTGGCACATCCCAGCCGCCCAGACGGACGTTAACGAGATCCAGGAATTCCGCTGGGCGTTTGAATGCACCCGTTGCGGTGAAACAGGCTCCGCCCTGAACTTCGGGGCCGCCGGTACATGCCCGAACTGCGGTGCAGAGATCAGCCAGGGCCACCGCCGTGAGTTTCTCGTGCCCAACGGTTTTGCCGTCGATTTCCTTGCCGAACCCACCAACGACATCAACAGCCAGAGCTTCGTGCCCGTGGAAAAACCCATGGTTAACGTTCAGGGCGACTGGACGCCCCTGTTCGACGGTCAGGGGCGCTACCGGACAGCCCCTGACGGGCACATCATCTTCCAGTCCCGGGGCGTGAACGGGACAGGCTATGCCTTATGCTTGGCCTGCGGCCGCGCAGAGCCCATGCCGGCCGGTGAACCGCCGCTTGAGCTTCCTGCAGTCTTTAGCAACGAACACTACAAGCTGCGGCGCAATGAAGCAGGCAACATTCCCTGCGACGGATCCCACAGCGAATGGCTGATCAAGCGGGAAATAATGCTGGGTCACGAGACCCAGACCGACGTGCTCGAGCTCCAGTTGAGCAACGCAGCGGGGGGCTGGCTTAATGACAGGACGATCGCCCAGACCCTAGCCGTGGCCCTGCGAGACGTGATCGCGGATTCTCTCGGCATCCAGGCCACCGAACTGGGATGCGACTTCAAACCCGTCCTGTCGCCAGCCGGCAGCCCCTGCCTGTCCATCCTGCTGTTTGACCGCTATGCGGCAGGCTATGCCTCCGGCTTGAAACCCGAGCATTTTGCCCCCTTGTTTGCCCGCGTCCAGGAAAGGCTCGACTGTCCCGCAAGGTGTGACAGCGCCTGCCCCCAATGCGTGCTGGACTTCGATCAGCGCTTCAACACGGACTTGCTGGACCGCGTCAGGACCCTCGAATTCCTTTCGGTGTTTTCGTTTTTATGACCTCGTTCACGCCCAAGCAGACCACCGGCTTGTAGTCTAATCGTCAGCAACCTGCGCAACACTGACTTTTGAACGTGGCCTACCCCACAGTTCGGAATGGCCGAGAAGCCGTCGCAGTCCCTCCTTCTGTAGCTTTTGCTACTGACCTCCACACCTCCCCGGCCCATCCTGCCGCCCATCGGCAACACGGCAGGAGGGTGGCGCATGAACCCGGAATGGCTGGCTTTACCTACTCGTCTCGGCAAGGTCGCGGCGTGGTCCGTCGTCCTGTGCGGACCGGCCTTCGCGGCGGCGGCTGACTGGCCGGCCTTGCCGGACAAGGCGCCGGTGCCGGCCGGCAACCCCATGACGCTGGCCAAGGTCGAGTTGGGCCGGAAGCTGTTTTTCGACCGTGCGCTGTCGCGCAACGGCAAGGTGGCCTGCGTCTCCTGCCACGATCTGGAGGCTGGGGCGGGAACGGATCGGGAACGCGTTTCCTCCGGCATCGGCGGCAAGACCGGTAGCCGCAACGCGCCCACGGTGTGGAACGCGGCCTTCCAGGCCAGGCTGTTTTGGGACGGCCGCGCCACTTCACTGGAGGAGCAGGCCAAGGGGCCGCTCATCAACCCCATCGAGATGGGCATGAAGGACTACGCCGCGGTGGAGCGTGCGCTGGCGGCGCGGCCTGCCTACCAGGCTGAATTCCGCAAGGTGTTCGGCGGCGCCCGGCCGGTGAGCATCGACAACATCGCCGCTGCCATCGCTACCTTCGAGCGCACCTTGATCACGCCGGACACGCCTTACGACCGCTACGCGCGCGGCGACAAGACGGCGCTCAACGAGGCGCAGTTGCGCGGCATGCGGCTGTTCGAGGGCTACGGCTGCCGCATCTGCCATTCCGGGCCGAATTTCAGCGGTGCCAGCCTGTTCGACACTGCGATGCCGTTCCGCGCCTTCCCGGCGCTGCCCATGTTCGCCACGTCCTATGTGGCGCGCTACCGTCTCACCCAGGACCTGGGCCGCGCCGAGCCGGGCGCGCGCCAGGGGCTGTGGCGGGTGCCGTCGCTGCGCAATGTGGCGCTGACCGCGCCGTATTTCCACAACGGCGCGGTCAGCCGTCTGGAGGACGCGGTGCGCATCATGACCGCCGCTCAGCTCGGCCGGCCCATCGATCGCCTCGATCACAACACCGTCGCCGACCGCGACGTGGCCGACATCGTCGCCTTCCTCGGCAGCCTGAGCAGCGACCGGCTGCTGGCGGCGCGGGCGGGTAGGGCGAGAAAGTGAACGGCGGCACTGTGTAGCTTTTGCTACTGAACCCGGCGGCCAGCCGGGCCAGGATGGTCTCCGCACAACCTTTTCCGGAGGCGGGTCATGAAGGAACAATGGATCGAACACCTCGGCCTGGGCGCCGGCATCGCCCTCCTGGCCTCGCTGGCGCTGTTGTTCATGGTGTATCGCGAACTGGCCCCGACCGGCGGCCTGAACGGGCGCGGCCGGGTGCTGCTCACCCTCGGCGTCGGCCTCGGCGTGCTGTCCTTCGCCACCAAGGTGGTCGCGCTGGCGGTCATGGTGGCGATGCCGAACGCCACCCTGGTTCCTCTGGTTGCGCTGAACAAGGTCAGCAGTCCGTGGTCCGGTACCGCGCCACGTCATGCGGAGCAGCACTATGCTCCATTGAGAACGGACTATGACTGGAGACCTTTGCCCGACCTCGTTGTGACCGCGCCATCCGCGGACTCGATGGCATGGGTTGCGCTTGGGCGGCAACTGTTCAACGACACGGCGCTGTCGCGTGATGGCAGCGTGGCCTGTGTTTCCTGTCACGAGGTGAACTCGGGCGCCGGCATCGATGGCCGGACGACTTCGCAAGGCATCGGCGGCCAGATCGGCGACCGTAACGCGCCCACGGTGTGGAACGCCGCCTACCAGGCCCGGCTGTTCTGGGATGGTCGCGCATCGTCGCTGGAGGAGCAGGCCAAGGGCCCCCCGGTGAATCCCATCGAGATGGGTCTGCACAGCCTGGACGAGGTCGTCGCCCGGGTCGAGATGGATCCCGTCTACCGTGCCGCATTCGCGAGCCTTCTGGGCGTCAAGAGGGCGCTTGACATCGACGACGTGATCGCCGCGATCGCGGCCTACGAGCGTAGCCTGATCACGTCCGATTCTCCATACGACCGCTATCTGCGTGGTGACAGGGGTGCGCTCGATGCCGCCCAGGCGCGCGGCATGAAGCTGTTCGCGTCGGTCGGCTGCGTGATATGCCACCACGGCCCCAACTTCAGCAGCGCCAGCGTATTCGACGCGCGCATGCCCTATCGCCTGTTCCCGGCCTTCGGCAACGGCTACATCGACCGCTATGCGCTCGACAGGGATCGCGGTCGGGCGGGGCCAACCGCCTCGCGCGGGCTGTGGCGGGTGCCCTCGCTACGCAACGTTGCCCTCACCGCGCCCTATTTCCACAACGGCAGGGTGAAGGAACTGGAGGAAGCGGTGCGGATCATGGCCACCGCCCAGCTCCGCCGACGCATCGTCGCCACGGCGGCGGACAAGCGCACGCCCCTCGACCTCAGCGAGGCCGAGGTGGAAGACCTCGCCGCCTTCCTGCGCGCGCTCTCCAGCGCCCGGCTGGCGGCCGGCAAGGCCGCGCCGCTGGACGGCTCCGGCCGTGTAGCAGTTGATACATACGCCAGGCGGCGCGGTACCTAGCATCCCGAACGTTGCCGCTGGTTTCACGCGGCGACGCCATCCGATGACTTGACGAAAGGAATGCACATCATGAAGAAATCCCTGCTCACCCTGCTGTTCTCCCTGCCCCTCGCCCTCTCCGCCGTTCCGGCCCAGGCCGGCGCCAAGGCCAGCCTGCCCGCGCTGGACAAGGCGCGCACCGCTGTGCTCATCACCGACCCCCAGAACGACTTCCTGAGCCCCGACGGCAAGCTCTACAAACTTCTGGCCGACAACCTCAAGGAACTGGGCACCATCGGCAACATCGAACGCCTGATGAAGACCGCCAAGAAGGCCGGCGTCGCCCTGGCTGTCGATCCCCTGGTCTACACCGCCCTGGACGGCGACTGGGCCAACGCCGGCATCCTGCAACGGCAGTTGCTGGACATGAAGGCCCTGCATCGCCAGAGCCTGGCCGATCCCAAGGGCTTCGAGGGCTCCGGCGCCGACTTCTACGGCCCCTACAAGCGCTACATCGAGGACGGCAAGACCATCGTGGTGGCGCCGCACAAGATGTACGGCCCGGAGAGCAACGACCTGATCTACCAGCTGCGCGGGCGCGGCATCGATACCGTGGTGCTGGGCGGCATGGTGGCCAACCTGTGCGTCGATTCGCACATGCGCGCGCTGATGGAGAACGGCTTCAAGGTCTACGTGGTGAAGGACGCCGTGGCCGCGCCAGGAGCCGATGCCTACAAGGCTGCCCTGGTCAACTACGGCATGATCGCCAACGGCGTGCTCACCACCGACGAGGCGGTGAAGGTCCTGGGCCGCTGACGGCGGCCCCCCGTGCCTGGCCATCGAGCCGGCACGGGGTTTGCTGCTATCCGACCGACGCGGCGGAATCGCGCTTCGGCGCGCCGTGGCCGGCGCCGCCTCGGCAGAGACTGCCGGCCGACCGGCATGAATTGCCTGGGTCATCGACGAAAAAAGGAGGACCGCATGAGCATCGCAGCCAGCATCGACAACCTGAGCCCCGTCCAGCGCCTGATGTACCGTCAGGCCCCCGACGCCGGATTTTTCCAGGCCTTCACGGCCGCCTATGCCGGAAATGGCGAGGTGGCCGGCGCCGCCACCCAGGCGACAGGCTCAGGGAGTACGGCCTCGGCTGCCGACCGCCTGCTGGCCGACCTGCTCGGCCAGACCCACACCGAACTCAGCCGCCGGCGGGGCGTCGGCACGGAAGACCAGGCCGCCTACGCCGACATCCTCAACCGGGCCTACACGGGCGGCGGCATGCTCGACCCGGTCGGCTTCCTGAACGGGCTCTCCCGCGAGGAACTGGCCGTGGTGCAGCGCAACCACTGCCTGGCCGACCCCATCCAGCCGGCCGGCCTGAGCCGGGAAGGCGCCTACAACCTGCTGCTGCCGGAAGGCTATGCCGTCGATTTCAACCATGACGACCTGGTCGAGACCGGTGCCGGCCGTTCGATCCAGTTTCCCCCCGCCGACGCCCCGGAGGAATTCGTGGACGCCTGGTTCAAGGCCACCCAGGGCATGAGCGAGATGGATGCCGCCAGCTACGGCCTGGCCCTGTTCACCGGCATGCACACGATCCCCATCGACGGCCAGCCCATGCGGCGCACCCTGGATGCCGGCGCCATGGGCAGCTACCGAATGGTGGTGGCCGATTACCTGGCCATGCTGGAGAACTTCAAGGGCCAGCTGGCCGAGGGCCAGTACGAGCGGGACAAGGCCTTCTTCGGGCGCCTGCGGGACCTGTTGGGATGAGCCGTGACTCCCCGGATCGCCAGGCCCTGGCCAGCCAGCGTGAATACGACCGCCGCATGAACAGGGTGCTGGATTACATCGACCGCAATCTCGACACCCCCATGGAGCTGGCCGCTGGCCGAAGTGGCCCATTTCTCGCCCTTTCATTTCCACCGCCTGTTCGTGGCCTGGATGGCTGCCCGCTGTTTGCGCATAGCGCCGGCGATGCCGCCAAGGACCCGGACACGGGGAGGTTCCGTTGCGGCCTGTGCATCACGGCGCGGCCCCTGTAGAACCGGGGTGACGCACTCCGAGGACATCACCCTGACGCCTACCGTTGCCCCGATGAATCTGGCTGGTGTCGTCGCCAGACACTGGCGGGATGTGGAAGCCAAAACGCTTTACCCCGGTTTCAGCGTGCGTCCGCTGTGGTCCGAGCCGAGTGGACGCCAGGCGCTCCTGTTCGAAATCGCCCCCGGCGCCGTGTATCCCGAGCTGGACCTCCACACGCCAGGCGCGGAGGAGGTGTTTGTGGTCTCAGGTACGTTCTGCGATGGCGTCAACTCGTATCCCGCCGGCACCTTCATCCACCATCCGGCGGGCTCCTCGCATATCACGCCATCCGGGGATGGCCGCGAACTGGCCGGGATCGATCGCAAGATCGTTCCGATTCATATCCAGGCGCTGCCCGGGGGGTGGCTGGGCAAGGTGCATGCGCTGCACCAGGCCGCCCGCGCCGCCACCGGCGAATGGATCCTGCTCACGATTGCCGACGCCCATTTC
>CAZONS010000077.1:0-11040 GCA_964581195.1 uncultured Thiobacillus sp.
ACCCAGAAGAAGATGATGTCGAAGCCGGTGACCAGCACGCTGGTGGGCAGGTAGTGCTTGAGTTCCCAGGTGTCCTGCGGCCAGCCGAGGGTGGAGAAGGGCCACAGGGCGGAGGAGAACCAGGTGTCGAGCACGTCCTCGTCGCGGCGGATGTCGCGGCCGCCGGCCTGGCGTTTCGCCTCGGTTTCGTTCGCGGCGACATAGATGTTGCCGTCCTCGTCATACCAGGCGGGGATGCGGTGGCCCCACCAGAGCTGGCGGGAGATGCACCAGTCCTGGATGTTGTTGAGCCATTGCCGGTAGGTGCTGGTCCAGTTCTCCGGGACGAACTTCATCTCGCCGTTGTCCACCACTTCCAGGCCGCGCTTGGCCAGGCCTTCCATGCTCATGAACCACTGGTCGGTGAGCATGGGTTCGATCACGGCATGGGTGCGGTCGCCGCGCGGGATTTGCAGTTTGTGTGGCTTGGCGGAAACCAGCAGACCTTTCGCCTGCAACGCGTCGAGGATCTTCTGGCGCGCGACATAGCGATCCAGGCCCTGATATTCGGTCGGCCCGAATTCGTTGATCTTCGCGTCCAGGGTGAGCACGCTGATGGCGGCGAGCTTGTGGCGCTGGCCGACCTGCCAGTCGTTGAAGTCGTGGGCGGGGGTGATCTTCACCACGCCGGTGCCGAACTCGCGGTCGACGTAGTCGTCGGCGATGATCGGGATGGTGCGTTCCGCCACCGGCAGGCGCACGGTCTTGCCGATCAAATGCAGATAACGCTCGTCTTCCGGATGCACCGCGACGGCGGTGTCGCCCAACAGGGTTTCCGGGCGGGTGGTGGCCACGGTCAGGAAACCGCTGCCATCCTCCAGCGGATAGTTGATTTCCCAGATGAAGCCGTCTTCCTCGGTGCTCACCACTTCCAGGTCGGACACCGCCGTGCCCAGCACCGGGTCCCAGTTGACCAGGCGCTTGCCGCGATAGATCAGGCCCTCGTTGTAGAGGCGCACGAAGACTTCGGTGACGGCGGTCGACAGGCCATCGTCCATGGTGAATCGCTCGCGCGACCAGTCGGGGCTGGTGCCCAGGCGGCGCATCTGGCGGGTGATGGTGGAGCCGGAGTGTTCCTTCCAGTCCCACACCTTCTCCAGGAATTTCTCGCGGCCGAGGTCGTGGCGGCTGACCTTCTGGGCGTCGAGCTGGCGTTCCACCACGATTTGCGTCGCGATGCCGGCGTGGTCGGTGCCCGGCTGCCACAGGGTGTTGTCGCCGTCCATGCGGTGATAGCGGGTGAGCGCGTCCATGATGGTGTGCTGGAAGGCGTGGCCCATGTGCAGGGTGCCGGTGACGTTGGGCGGCGGCAGCAGGATGGCGTAGAAGGGTCGGTTCTCCTCGGTCCCCATGCGGTAGTGGCCGGCCCCCTCCCAGTGGGCGTACCAGCGTTTCTCGATGTCGTGGGGTTCGAAGGATTTGGCGAGTTCCATGAGGCGGTCCGGGTAAAAGCAAACGCGGGTGCGTTAGCGGCAACAGCGCGCGCACCCGCGTGATTGGGATTGAAGTAAGCGGCGGATTATAAAGCCGACGTAGGCCGGGTTAGCGCAGCGTAACCCGACATTCAGCCCCCGAAATGTCGGGTTACGCCGGCAACAACCGCCTGCTAACCCAACCTGCCTGGTTTCCCCAGTTCTTCTCGTATCACCTTGCGCACGGCTTCTTCCATGCGCAGTTGCTGGCGGATGAAGAGATCGGAGAGCCGTTGCTCCACCGCCGCGACCAGGTGCTCGAACTCCGCGCTGGCGGCGGACGGGCGGGGGGTGTGGGGCACATTGAGGCCGAGCTGGCGGCGATCGCCCAGGCGGCGGTCCTGATCGCGCCGGTCCGAATCACGGCGCTCGCCGGCGCGGCGTTCGGTGGCGTTTTCGCGCGCGCTTTCCTCCTCCGTCGCCGCGACCACCTCGGTCAGGACCGGGAAGTCATCGTGCTCCAGACCCTTGTCCAGCAGCACGTCGGGGTCGCGCTTCTCGAACAGGGCGTCGATCTTGCCGAACAGGTCGCGGCTGCCGCTCATGCTGTCATCTCCGCCAGATCGTGGGTTTCCAGAGGATAGCCGCGCTGCTTGAAGAAGCGATAGCGCGCGCGCGCCCGTTCGCGATCGGCGTCCTCGCCGCTGACCACTTCGAGCAGGCGTGTGAAACGACCGAAGAACTCCGGCGGCTGCTCGGCCAGGTTGATCAGGATGTCGGCGCTGGCCAGTTCGTCCGATTCGGCGCCGATCAGGATCGGCGTCCGCCGGGCGAGGGGATGGCCGCAGCGCACATGCGGCAGAAAGGACAACTGCTGGGCGGTCCAGAAGGCGGTGTCCAGCGCCTGCGCCAGCGCCGGGTCGGGGGTATAGACCAGCACGTTCTGGCCAGCGTTGAACGCCTTGGTCGCGAGCTTGCGCGCCACATCGATTTTCGAGGGCGCGTTGAAATAGAAGTCGATGCGGGTCATGACGGAGTGCGCGGGCTAACACGTGAGCGCCAAGGTTAGTGCTATAAAACGAGTCACGCCAGCCGGCCGATCATCACAGGAGACCTCCAATGAAACAGATCGCCTTAGTCGCCACCGTTGCCTCGCTCGCCGCCGCGAGCCTCGCCTTTTCCGCGGGCGCCCGCGCTGAAGCCGAAACCTTCAGCATCGACAACACCCACAGTTTCGCCAACTGGGAACTGCGCCACGTGGTCGCCCGCACCAGCGGCACCTTCCATGACATCAAGGGCAAGGTCGTGCTGGATACCAGCAACATCGCCAATTCCTCGGTGGACGCCACGATCAGCATCTACAGTCTGAATTCCAGCCATCTCCGCCGCGACGTGCATGTGCTCACCGACGAGTTCCTCGACGCGCGCAACTACCCCGAGATGAAGTTCGTCTCCAGTGGCGTTTCGCCCTACTCGGCGGACAAGGGCACGATGCGCGGTCAGCTTACCCTGCATGGGGTGACCAGGCCGGTGACCCTCGATTACCAGATTCTCGGGATCGGCGCCGATCCCTGGGGCGGCATCCGCGCCGGCTTCAAGGCCACTACCCAGATCAACCGCGCCGATTTCGGCATCACGAAATTCGCGGTCAACGGCCCGGTCGGCAATGAGGTGGACATCACCCTGCTGATCGAGGGCATCAAGCTGGGCGCCGATGGCCAGCCGTACAACGCCAGGAAGGCCGCCGAGGAAAAGGCCAAGGTCATTTCCTACCCCATGCCCACCGCCGCCCAGCCGGCGCCCGTGGCTCAGCCCGTGCCGGTGGCCCCCGCAGCGCAACCCGCGCCGGCGCCGGAACCGGAGAAGAAGGAAAGCGCCGAGGATCAGCTCAAGCGGAAATTGTTGAAGGGCCTGTTCAACTGAGCATCGCCCGCGACCTGGAAACGGCCGGCTTGTCCGGCCGTATTCGTTTCTGTCGCGCGACCGCGTTGTGGATCTCGTAGCCCGGATGCAGCGCAGCGGAATCCGGGGGCACTTCTTCGTTGCGCGGTTCCCGGATTCCGCTGCGCTGCATCCGGGCTACGTTGAGGCAATCCGTGCTGGACACGGCCTCAATACCTCCTATAAATTACCGACCAGTCAGTAACTTGTAAGCGAGCAAACATTCCCATGACGGAATCCGAAACCCCTCCCCGCTGGCAGCGCCGCGCCGATGAACGTCCCCAGGAACTGCTGGATGCGGCGCTGGAGGTGTTCGTGGAACGCGGGTTCGCGGCGGCGCGTCTGGATGAGGTGGCGAAACGGGCGGGTGTGTCCAAGGGCACGGTCTATCTCTACTTCTCCAGCAAGGAGGACCTGCTCAAGGCGCTGGTGGAAAGCGCCATCGTGCCCGAGGTGGAGAACGTCGAGGCGCTGGCGCGCGAACATGCCGGGTCGAGCCGGGAACTGCTGATCGCGATGGTCGAGGCCATGTGGCGCTCCATCGCCCTGTCGCGGTTGTCGGGCATTCCCAAGCTGATGCTGGCCGAGGCGGGGAATTTTCCGGACCTCGCGCGCTTCTTCCTGGAAGCGGTGATCCAGCGGCATTGGGCGGTCATGCGCAAGGTGCTGGAAGAGGGTATGGAACGCGGCGAATTCCGGCGCCTGCCGAGTGATCTGGCGGTGCGCATCTTCATCGCGCCGATGATGATGGCGGTGTTCTGGAAGCATTCCTTCATGCCGCTGGAAGAGGTCCCGACGGATATGGATCGCTACTTCACCGTGGCGCTGGACATGGCGCTCGCCGGCATCGCCGCGCGGCCCGCGAATACCTTTGAAGGGGACGCTTCATGAATCGATTGGCCGGGTGGGTGACGCTGTTTTTTCTGGCGGGCTGTGGCGAGCAGGCGGCGGCGCCGGCCGCGCAGCCGCGATCGGTGCTGGCTCATGTGGTTCAGGCGGGCAATGCCGGCGCCGCCGCCGAATATTCCGGCGAAGTGCGGGCACGTCATGAACTCAGCCTGGGCTTTCGTGTCGGTGGCAAGGTGACGGCGCGTCTGGTCGATGTCGGTGACCAGGTGGTGGCCGGTCAGGTGCTGGCGCGTCTCGACGCGGCCGATCTGGCCCTGTCCTCGTCCGGGGCCGAGGCCAATCTGGCCGCCGCCGCCGCCGAACGCGCCTACGCCCAGGCGGAAGCCGGGCGCTACCGCGAGTTGCGTGAGCAGCAGTTCGTCAGCGCCGCCGCGCTCGATGCCAAGGAAAGCGCGCTCAAGGCAGCCGAGGAGAGACACCGGGCGCTGGCAGCCCAGGCGGGCCTGGCCAGCAATCAGCGCGGCTACGCGGAACTGCGCGCGGATGCCGCCGGCGTGGTCGCAGCGGTACTGGCCGAGGCAGGCCAGGTGGTGGCGGCGGCGCAGCCGGTGCTGAAGCTGGCGAGGCGCGGCGAGAAGGAAGTTCTGGTGGCGGTGCCGGAGAACCGGGTGGCGGAACTGGCGAAGGCCGGCGAGGTGACGGTGACCCTCTGGGCGGCGCCGGAGAGGCGTTATCGCGGACGCGTGCGGGAGGTGGCGCCGCAGGCCGATCCGGTGACGCGCACCTATGCGGCCAGGGTGTCCATCCTCGACGCGGATGCCGAGGTGCGTCTGGGGCAGACCGCGCGGGTGTTGTTGCACAGGACCTCGGGCGAGGCGCGGACCCTGATTCCCCTGGGCGGCGTTTTCCAGCAAGGCGACCAGCCGGCGGTTTGGTTGATCGGTGGCGACGGCAAGGTGCATCTGCGGCCGATCGAGGTGGCGACCTGGCGCGAGGATGGCGTCGCGGTGAAAGCCGGCCTGGCGGACGGCGAGCGCATCGTCGCGGCCGGGGCGCACAAGCTCACCGAGGGTGAGGTGGTGCGCGTGGTGGAAGGGGGCCGGCCATGACGCTGGATATGGCCGGCCCCCTTGCCGCGCCGGCATCCCCGCCGGCGTCTTCAACAGCCGCCGGCTGGAAGCCGGCGCTACAGGGTGTGGCGCCATGAAATCCTTCAACCTGTCGATCTGGTCGCTGGAGCATCCCAGCCTGGTGGCCTATCTGATGGTGGTGCTGACCCTGGGCGGTGTGTTCAGCTATTTCAATCTCGGACGCTCGGAGGACCCGGATTTCACCATCAAGCTGATGGTGGTGCGCAGCTTCTGGCCGGGGGCGACCGCGCGCGAGGTGGAGATGCAGGTCACCGACCGCATCGAGAAGAAGCTCCAGGAACTGCCCTATCTGGACAACCTGCGCAGCTACTCGAAACCGGGCGAGTCGCTGGTATTCGTCGAGTTGCGGGATTTCACGCCGCCGAAACAGGTGCCGGAGCTCTGGTACCAGGTGCGCAAGAAGCTCGACGACATCCGCCATACCCTGCCCGACGGTGTGCGCGGGCCGTATCCCAATGATGAATTCGGCGACGCCTTCGGCAACGTCTTCGCGCTCACCGGAGAGGGCTACAGCATGGCCGAGCTGCGCCGCCAGGCCGATCGCATCGCCCTGGATCTGCGGCGGCTGCCGGATGTGGCCAAGGTGGAACTGTCCGGCATCCAGGACGAGCGGATCTGGATCGAGATGTCGGCGGCCAAGCTCGCCACCCTGGGCCTCGACCCGCGTCTGATCATCCAGACCCTGCAGGCGCAGAACGCGATGACGCCGGCGGGCGCCGTCGATACCGACACTGACCGGGTGCGCATCCGGGTCAGCGGCGGTTTCGACTCGGTGGAGTCGATCCACGCCATCGGCATCCGCGCCGGCGACAAGCTGTTCAAGCTGGGCGACGTGGCGAAGGTGTGGCGCGGCTATGCCGACCCGGAACAGCCGCATTTCCGCTGGCGGGGCAAGCCCGGCATCGCGTTGTCGCTGTCGATGACCCGGGGCGGCAATGTGCTGGCCCTGGGCGAGCAGCTGCAGAAGGAAATCACGCGCCTGCGCGGCGAACTGCCGGTCGGTCTGGAGCTGGCGCGGGTGTCCGACCAGCCGGCGGTGGTGAAAAGCAACGTCGACGAGTTCATGAGAAGCCTGCTGGAGGCCGTCGCCATCGTGCTGGCGGTCAGCTTCCTGTCCCTGGGGCTGCGGACCGGCCTGGTGGTGGCGTTGTCCATTCCCATCGTGCTGGCGGTCACCTTCCTGCTGATGAAGCCGGCCGGCATCGACCTGCAGCGGATTTCCCTGGGCGCCCTGATCATCGCCCTCGGCCTGCTGGTGGACGACGCCATCATCGCCGTGGAAATGATGGTGGTGAAGATGGAACAGGGCTGGGAGAAGGCCCGCGCCGCGGCCTTCGCCTACACCTCCACCGCCTTTCCGATGCTCACCGGCACCCTGATCACCGCCGCCGGCTTTCTGCCGGTCGGTTTCGCCAAGAGCGCGGCGGGGGAGTACACCTTTTCGATCTTCGCCGTGGTCGGCATCGCCCTGCTCACCTCCTGGGTGGCGGCGGTGCTGTTCATCCCCTGGCTGGGGTCGCGCATCCTGAACCGGGAAAAACTGATGGCGCAGGCCGCCAAGCACTCCGGCGACCCTTATGCCTCGCCGTTCTACCTGCGCTTCAGGCGCCTGGTGAACGGGTGTGTGGCGCACCGCTGGATCGTGATCGGCCTGACCCTGGCGACGTTCGCGCTGGCCATCGCCGGCTTCAAGCTGGGGGTGGAGAAGCAGTTCTTTCCCACCACCAACCGCCCGGAGTTGCTGATCGATCTCTGGCTGCCGCAGGGCGCATCGATCCAGGCCACGGACATCGAAGTGAAGCGGATCGAGGCCATGCTGGCCAGCGACCCGGAGTTGAAGGGCCGGATCAAGCATTACGCCGCCTATGTCGGCATGGGCAGCGTGCGCTTCTTCCTGCCGCTGGACCCGCAACTGCCCAACGACAACTTCGCGCAGTTCGTGCTGATGACCACCGATCTCAAGGCGCGCGAGGCGGTGAAGGCGCGTCTGGAGCAGCGTCTGGAACAGGAATTCACCGGCCTGCGCGGACGCGTGCTGCGCCTGGAGAACGGACCGCCGGTCGGCTTCCCGGTGCAGTTCCGGGTGAGCGGCCGCGATCCGGACACCCTGCGCCGTCTCGCTGGCGAGGTGGCGACGGTGATGCGCGCGCATCCCTACGCCAAGGACGTGCATCTCGACTGGAACGAGCGGGTCAAGCAGGTACACCTGCGGGTCGACCAGGACAAGGCCAGGGCGCTCGGGGTCAGCTCGCAGGAATTGGCGCTGATCATGAACAACCTGCTCAACGGCATCGCCATCACCCAGTTCCGCGAGGGCGACCAGTTGATCGACGTGATGGGGCGCGCGGAGGCGTCCGACCGCGAGCGCCTGTCGCGCCTCGGCGACCTGCAGGTGCATACCCGCGATGGCCGTTTCGTGCCGCTGTCGCAGATCGCGACCCTGTCCTCGGAACTGGAGGAGGGCCTGGTCTGGCGCCGTGATCGGCTGCCGACCATCACCGTCCGCTGCGACCTGCGCGAGGGTATCCAGGCGCCCACCGTCAGCGCCGCCATCGACGCGCAACTGACGGCCTTCCGCGCGAAGCTGCCGCCCGGCTATGTCCTCTCTGTCGGCGGAACGGCGGAGAAATCGGGCCATGCCGAGAACTCCATCCGCACCGTGTTTCCGTTCGCCATCGTGGTGGTGGTGACCCTGTTGATGATCCAGTTGCAGAGCTTCCAGCGCACGCTGATCGTGCTGCTCACCGCGCCGCTGGGCATGATCGGCGTCACCGCCTCGCTGCTGCTGCTCAACGCGCCGTTCGGCTTCGTCGCGCAACTTGGGGTGATCGCCCTGTTCGGCATGATCATGCGCAACTCGGTCATCCTGATCGATCAGATCGAACAGGACATCCGCGCCGGCCACGCGCCCTGGGATGCCATCGTCGGCGCCACGGTGCGCCGCTTCCGGCCGATCATGCTCACCGCCCTGGCGGCGATCCTGGCGATGATTCCGCTCACCCGCAGCGTGTTCTGGGGGCCGATGGCCACCGCCATCATGGGCGGCCTGTTCATCGCCACCGTGCTCACCCTGCTGTTCCTGCCGGCGCTCTACGCCGCCTGGTTCCGGGTGCGGCGGCCCTCACCCCCGGCCCCTCTCCCGCGCGCGGGCGAGGGGAGCGTCGAGCCCCCCGCTCGCGGGGAGGTTGGCGGGCAGGCGGCGGGGTACAATGCCGCGCATCCAACACATTGATATGCATGGAGTCGTCATGGATTACGAACAGGCCCGCTTCAACATGATCGAGCAGCAGATTCGTCCCTGGGAGGTGCTCGATCCCAAGGTGCTCGACCTGCTGCACAAGGTGAAACGCGAGGATTTCGTGCCGCCGGTCTATCAGTCGCTGGCCTTCGTCGACATGGCCATCCCCCTCGGCCATGGCGAGACCATGTGGGCGCCGGTGATCGAGGCGCGCGCCCTGCAGGCCGTCCAGGTCAAGCCGACCGACCGGGTGCTGGAGATCGGCACCGGCAGCGGCTATTTCACCGCCCTCCTGGCCAGCCAGGCGGACAGCGTGGTCAGCGTCGAACTCCACGCCGATCTGCGCGACGAGGCGGAGAAGAAGTTCCATGCCCATGGCCTGACCAACATTCAGACTCGCCAGGGGGATGGCGCCCGTGACTGGGCCGTCGATGGCCAGTTCGACGTGATCGTGCTGACCGGCTCGGTTCCCCTGTTGCCGCAGGCCTACCTGAGCCGGCTCAATCCCGGCGGCCGTCTGTTCGCCATCGTCGGAGAGGGACCGGCGATGGCCGCCACCCTGTTTACCCTGGTGTCCCCCGGCGTGCATCGGACCGATAGCCTGTTCGAGACGGTCAGCACCCCCCTGGAGAACGCCGCCCAACCCGAGCGTTTCGTGTTCTGACCATGCGCCAGCTCAGCCCCGTCGAACTCAAGTCCTGGCTGGACGACCCCGCGCGCGGCCGGCCCCTGCTTCTGGATGTGCGCGAAGGCTGGGAATACGACCGCTGTCACCTCGAAGGCGCGACCCTGTTTCCCATGAGCAGCGTGCCGACCCGGTTGGGCGAACTGGACACCCAGCGCGAAACGGTGGTGATCTGTCATCACGGCGTGCGCAGTTTCCATGTCGCCCGCTTCCTGGAAGCCAACGGCTTCAGCAATGTGATCAACCTGACCGGTGGCATCGATGCCTGGGCCAAGACGGTCGATCCCTCCATGCCCACCTATTGAGCAGAATCATGCGCCTGACCTTGCTTGCCTCCGTCCTCGTCGTCGCCAGCGGCACTGCCTGGGGCGCCAATCTGAGCGCCATCTACGACCTCGCGCGCGCCAACGATGCCGTCTATGCCGCCGCCCAGGCGGCCTACCAGGCCGGCCTGGAAAAGTTGCCGCAGGGCAGGGCGCTGTTGCGGCCGAACATCAATCTGTCCGCCACCTATAACCATACGGACACGGATTCCAGCAATGCGCTCTACTCGAAAACATCCGATCCCTACGGTTTCACGCTCTCCCTGGTGCAGCCGCTCTACCGCAAGCAGAACCTGGAAAGCTACGAGCAGGCCAAGCTCCAGGTGCTGCAGGCGGAACAGACCTTGAAGGTGGCGGAGCAGGAACTGCAATTGCGCGTCGCCCAGGCGTATTTCGACGTGCTCCAGGCGCGGGACGTGCTCGCCACCGCGCGGGCGCAGAAACAGGCCTACGCCGAGCAACTGGCGCAGGCGCGCAAGAGCTTCGAGGTGGGGGCGGCGACCATCACCGATACCCACGAGGCGCAGGCACGTTATGACCTCACCACCGCGCAGGAGATTGCCGGCCAGAACGACCTGGAGGTGAAGAAGCGCGCGCTGGAGAAGATCATCAACCAGGCCGCCCCGAAACTGGCGCTGCTTGATGAACAGGCCAAGGTGCTGCTGCCCGAACCCAGCGACATGGACGCCTGGGTGAAACAGGCGGAAGCCGACAGCCTCGCCGTGGCCCTGGGCCGTACCGCCCAGGAGGCGGCGCGGCGCGAGGTGGACCGGCAGAAGGGCGGGCACTATCCCACGGTCGACCTGAAAGCCAGCTACAGCGACAACCGCGGCCAGACCGCCGTGACGGTGGGTAGCTACAACATCCAGACCGGCAGCATAGGCGTCGAACTCGCCCTGCCGCTCTACCAGGGCGGCGGCATCAGTTCGCGCGTGCGGGAAGCTTCCGCGAATCTGGAAAAGGCCCGCTTCGAACTCGACAACGCCCGCCGCCAGGCCACCCTGGACGCGCGCCAGGCCTACCTCGGGGTGATTTCCGGCAATGCCCAGGTGCAGGCCCTGAAGCAGGCCCTGGTGTCCAGCGAGGCGCAACTGCGCTCGACCAAGCTGGGCCTGGAAGTCGGCGTGCGCACCCGCGTCGACGTCCTCAACGCTCAGCAACAGGTCTACACCACCCGCAAGGATCTCGCCGCCGCCCGCTACCAGACGCTTCTTGCCGGTCTCACCCTGAAAGCCGCCGCCGGCGCGCTCGCGGAAGCCGACCTGAAGGCGCTCGATACCTTGCTGGTGGAAGAACTCAAATAGCCGCGCGCCTCTGGCTCCCACGCTCCAGCGTGGGAGCAAGTCTTGGACGCTCCAGCGTCCGCCGAGTCAGGGTTGGTATGAGCGGGAGCGAACCCCAG
>CAZONS010000077.1:11140-12522 GCA_964581195.1 uncultured Thiobacillus sp.
TGGACGCTCCAGCGTCCGCCGAGTCAGGGTTGGTATGAGCGGGAGCGAACCCCAGTCCACGGCGATTACGGCGACTCACCCCCCTTTCTCCAGCATCCATCTTGCTCCCACGCTCCAGCGTGGGAGCAAGTCTTGGACGCTCCAGCGTCCGCCGAGTCAGGGTTGGTATGAGCGGGAGCGAACCCCAGCTCACGGCGATTACGGCGACTCACCCCCCTTTCTCCAGCATCGCCATGATCCTGTCCGTCGCCCCCCGATTCGCCGCCGCGAACTGCAACCCGGCGTCGCGCATGCGTTCGCGCGCGATCGGGTCGCGGTAGAGCGCCACCGCCACCTTCGCCAGCTCCTCGGTGTCGGCCACTCGCCGCGCGGCGCCGCGCGCCACCGCATGCTCCGCCGCCTCAGCGAAATTCCAGGTATGCGGCCCGAACAGGGCGGGACAGCCCGCCGCCGCCGCTTCGATCATGTTCTGGCCGCCCAGCGGCAGCAGGCTGCCGCCGACATAGGCGAGATCCGCCGCCGCGTAATAGGCCGCCAGTTCGCCCATGCTGTCGCCCAGGAAGACGCGGCTGTCGGCTTGCAATGGCTGCCGCTCGCTGCGCCGCGTGAAAGGAAGTCCGCGCGCCGCCAGCAGTCTCGCCACTTCCTCGAAGCGTTGCGGATGGCGCGGCACCAGCACCAGCAGCAGGCCGGGTATCTCCAGGCCGGCGAGGGCGGTCAGCAGCAGCGCTTCCTCGCCTTCGCGGGTGCTGGCCAGGAGCAGCGCGAAGCGCCCCTGGAACAGAGCCCGTAACTCGCGGGCGCGTTCGGCGCTGTCGGCCGGCGGCGTCACGTCGAACTTCACGTTGCCGCTGATCTCCACCGCCGCCGCGCCGAGATCGCGCAGGCGGTGCGCGTCGTTCATGGTCTGTGCCGCGATGCCCGCGAGGCCGCGCAGGGCAGGCGCCGTCAATGCGGGGAAGCGGCCATAGCCGCGCGCGGATTTCTCGGACATGCGGGCATTCACCAGGAACAGGGGGATGCGCCGGCGGGCGCAGGCTGCATAGAGATTCGGCCAGATTTCCGTCTCCATGATCACGCCCATCTCCGGCCGCGCGCGGCGCAGGAACAGCCCCACCAGGGGTGGGAAATCATAGGGCAGGTAGGCCTGGATCACGCCATCGCCGAACAGCTCGGCGCCGGTCGCCCGCCCGGTCGGTGTCGCGTGGGTGAGCAGGATGGCGTGATCCGGGTGGCGCGCCCGCAGCGCCTTGACCAGCGGCGCGGCGGCGCGCGTCTCGCCCACGGAGACGGCATGCAGCCAGATCAGGGGGCGTGCGCTTACCGGCTTGGATTTTTGCGATCTGACAAATTAAGAGAGGCAGCTTTTTTTGAATCAAGCT
>CAZONS010000078.1:0-12490 GCA_964581195.1 uncultured Thiobacillus sp.
AAGGTGCCGACCTTGGCAACCTCGGTCAGGGCATCGGAGAATTGCAGCAGCAGGGAAGCGTCAGGCTTGCCTGCGTCGAGCTTCGCGCCTGGCTGGTGCGGGTCGCGCCCGGTTGGGTCGGCCTCGTTCATCGTTCCCCCTGCCGAACAAACATCTGCGCATGCGTGACCGAATCGAGGGCGGCCAACATCCGCCGCTCCAGGGTATAGCTCCACCGCTGGCCGGGGTTCTCGGAGCGGATCGCTTGGATCACGGCGACTGTCTCGATCAGCAACCCCGCCATCAGGTCGCGCTGGGCGGTGGCCTTGGCGGTCTGGTTCCGCTCCTCCAACACCGCGCGCTCGCCATCGGCCTTCATCTCGTCGGCGCGGGCCTTCTCTCGCTCCACCTCGGCGCGCAGGTGCAGCACCGCCCGCATACCGGACAGCACGGTATCGGCGGCCTCGGCGGTGCCCTTCTTCAACCGCTCCACATCGGCACGCAGCGCGGCGATCACCTGCTGATCCTGGTCGTACCTCGTCGCATATTCGCGGACGCCTGGGATCTGGCTGATGTGGTAGATGGTCGGCACCTGGCCAGCGCTGACGGCTGCCAACATGGCGCGGGCGGCCTCCGGCCTGATGGTGTACTCCTGAGCCCACGATCCCTGGGCGTGCCTCCCCCGGATCTCGTACTTAAGCTTGGTCAGAGCCTCGAAGGCGGCTTGGTCTGCGTGGCTCACGGCGTCATCCCCAGCGGTTGAAAGATGGTGTCCCCCTTGTCGTAGCCGTCGCCTTCCTCGGTGGCGATGGCCTTTCGGGCGGGAACGCAGTCGAGCGGGCTCCCGTCGCAGGGGCAGAGGTCCTCGTGCCCGCAGCCGCAGGCCTCGTCGGTGTTGCACAGGCCGTCGGCGCCGATCTGGCGCAGGTGGTCCTGGATGAGGGCGCGGACGCAGGTCATGGCTCCCCACTCCAGCCCTTGGACTGGTCGAGGTTGTCGATGGTGACCGTTCTGCGGTAGATGCGCCACCGGGCCGGGGGGTCCTCGGCCATGATCGGGAACAATTCTTCCCGGGCCTTCTCGCGGCTGCTGTGGCGGGAATACGACCCGTTGTTGCTCTTTCGATCCCACTCCACTTCAAGACACCATTCGATGGTTGTGGATTCGGTCATGGCTGTGCTTCCTCGGGCGCGAAGCGGGCGATGGCCTCGCGCAGGTTCGCGTGCCGCTTCATCATCTCGGTCGCGTTCGGATCGCGGGCGAAGGCGTGGACCTCCAGCTTCATGCCGCTGGAGGTGATCGAGACCCGGATGCAGCGGACGTGCGCCAGGATCACCAGGTGGGTCAGGTGGCTGTAGTCGTAGGTGGCCAGGTCGTAGGCGTGCGGCTTCACCCGGACGCCGTCGCCGTTCGGCTTGAACGCAGGAAGGTGGTGGAATCCGCCGAATACCTGTGCGATCAGTTGGGCGCACCGCCATTGGTCGTCGGTCATCCAGTCGGCGCGGTCGGAGTACTCCTTCATGGTCTTGCCTCCACCCGCTTGAACTCGATCACCCAAACCCAGGGGTTGTCCACCGCGCTGCCGGGACCGTTGATCTGCTCCCACAGCTTGTGGTAGGCGTTCCTGGGGTCGCGCTCCCATTCCTTCCAGTGCCAGCCGTGGTTGTCATTGCCGGGCAGGCCGTCGAGGTCGGGGATGCCGTACTTGTACAGCGACCCGTCCTTGGTGACGCAGCCCAGGCCCTCGGCCTTGGCGTCTTCCTCACTGATGTCCAGCAACTGCTCGACGCGGACGCCGGTGATATCCAGCGTTATGCGGCTGGCGGCGCGCGGCATGTGGATGGACGGGCGCCAACGGATGTCCGCATGAGGGCCGCCATCGATGATCGCCGCGGTTTCACTGGCATAATCAGCGCGGAATATGGGGCGGCCACACGATGCCCGGCGCCACGTCTCCCGCCCCCACAAGCGGTCGCCGGGACGGCCGTAGGGGCATGGCTGCGTGGCCAACCACTCAGCGCAGGTCAGGACCTGATACCCGGGCGTTGAACGAGCCTCATCCAACAGCTTGTCGCCGGGCGGGCGGGTGTAGTGGACCTTGCCTTCGTTGATGATCCGCAGGTGGCTCGGGTCGCACGGCTGCGGCTTCACCACCCGCCGCGTCTGCGACTTCCGCCCGGCCAGGATGGCGGCGACCATCGGGCCGCCGAACAGGATCTGGCGCTCTTTCATGCTTCCCCCAGCCTGGCCAGGGCCTCGCGCAGCTTCTTCCACTTCTCGCCCTCGACGTCATCGGGAATCGTCAGATCGAGCTGGCACCGCTCGACCTCCTTCGCCGCCTCGGCCACGTCCAGCAGGGCGGGCAGAGCATGGAGCGCGGTAGGTATCAGCTTGTCCATCGCCTCCATCCCGTCGCCAAACCCGAACACCTGCACGCCGACGATGGAGATGTCCAGGCCCTCTCCGCTCGTGACTTGCCCTTCTTTCACGAACTCATCGTCGATGTCGCCTTCACCTTGGCACACCGGGCAGGTGTAGCGCGTCCCCCGGCTTCCGACTGGTTCCAGTGCGGGATACTTGCCCGCCTTTTCCAGCAATTCCCTGAGTTTCGTGACGGTGTTCATGCCGATGCCTCCTGTGGTTCCGGCGCGGTGAGCCCGGTGGTGGCCGCCATGCGGCGGCGGCGGACGACGTAGCACCGGGCGGTGGTCGCCGGGTTGCTGTGGCCGACGTAGGTCTGCGCCTGGTCGAGGCTGGCGCCGCCCTCCATCAGCAGCGTCACCGCGGTCTTGCGCAGGTCGTGGCTGCTGATGTCGGCGAAGCGGCCGACCGCCGCGGCGGCGGCCTTGGCCCAGGCCTGGATGGTGCGCGGGCGGTAGTGCCCGCCGCCGGGGCGGCGCAGCAGGGGGCCGCGGTCGCCCTGGCGGCCGCTGGCCTGCCAGTAGCGGCTCCAGGCCGCCACCAGCACGCTCTCGCAGACGATGTTGCGGGTGCGGTCGCCCTTGCCGGGCACGGTGAGGGTGGTCAGGCCCTCGCGCTCGACCAGGTGGCGGCGCTCCAGCTTGGCTACCTCGGCCGAGCGCAGGCCGCCCACGGTCTGCAGCAGCACCCCCAAGCCGACCGCCGGCGGGGCCAGGGTGAGCGCCCAGTTGACCAGCGCCTGCGCCTCGGTGGCGGTCAGGGCCTGCCGGGTGCCGTCGGCCTTGCGGATGCTGGCATGGTCGACGCGGAAGGCGCGCTGGATGTCGCGGGTGATGGGGCTGCGGCGCACCAGATCGCGGTCGAACAGCCAGCCGAACCACGAACGCAGCACGTCGCGGTGGTGGACGATGGTGCGCGGCGCCAGGCCGGCGGCCTCTAGGGCGAACAGCCAGTCGCTGAACGCGCCGGGCGCGGTGTCGGTGTGGGCGCTCAGGCTGCGCCGCCCGGTGTCGTGGCAGAAGCGCCACATGCGCCGGGCGTAGGCGATCATGCTCTCGGGGGTTCGGCAGCAGGCGACCAGCCAGCGGTACGCCCCATCCCGCAGGTAGGGCTCGCAGCCCAGGCCCATGGCCGATCCGCCGCCCAGCAGCTCGTCCACCAGGGTCCAGGCCAGGACGCGGCGGGTCGGCTGACCCCCGGGGCCGCTGGCCATGGCATTTTCGGCCTGCACCAACGGACCTTCCTTGCGGAGGTAGGCCGCGGCGATTCCAGCGGTGCAGCGCGGGCGTTTGGTGGTGGTCATGGCGCAGGGGGATGCAGGTAAGTGTTACTTCTCGGAAGTCTTGACAGACCGGCGACGCTCCAGCCACGGTTCGATGACGCACCAATAGATGAAACCGCCGAGGGTGTGGCCGATCCAGCCAAAGAGACATGCGCAGAACAGAAGCCCGAGCAGTTCTGGAACGCCCATCTCAGCCTTGCTGGTGGTGGGAACTGCCGATGTGGCAGCAGCAGTCGAGCTATCCATGGGATTCTCTCTGGTTCACAGGCGGGAACGGCAGACCGGCCGAGGCGGCGGCCGCAGCCGCATGGTTCACACAGCGCAGCAAGTCCTGGGACAGCTGGCCCTGGCGGGCCCTGACCGTGAACAGCGCGCCGCGCTGGCAGCCCTGCACGGTGCAGGTCCTGCCCTCGCCATCCGGCAGGATGGCCACCGCCTCGACCGTCCAGCTCATCAGGCCTCCAGGCCCTTGGGCATGGGCACCTCGCGGGCGGCCTCGTCGCAGAACATGTCGAAGGCCAGGCCATCGCCCAGGGCCGCCATGATGGTCTTGGCCTCGTCCACCGCCTGGGCGGGGGTGTTGGCCGCATCGACCCGCAGGGTCTTGCACCAGTGCCCCAGGATCGACTGCCAGGCGGCGAAGCGCACCGCCTCCAGGCTCGCCCCATCGGCGCCGTCGAAGGCAACCCCCCACTCCACCGCCCAGGTCAGCAGGTCGGAGTCCGCGACCCGCTCGGGCACCTTCTCTGACATGAGCTTGGCCAGGTGCTCGCCCACCCGCCCCAGGATGTACCGCTGGCGCTTGGTCTGCACCCGCGCCAGGCGCGCGGCCTTGGCCTGCTCGGGATCGGGATTGGTCTGCGCGGGCGCCGGGGCGAAGGCCGTCTTGATCTCCTTCTGCGCCCAGCTCGCCGGCCGTGCGTACACCACCTGGCCGGCGCGCGGACCGTTGGCGATCAGCAGCGGACGTGCGCCCTCGGTCTTCTTGGTCACCTGCTCGACCTGGCTCAGGGGGATGGCATCGCTGGCCAGATCCGCCGCCGGGGCCTCGCCGCGGGTGCGATCGAGGGCGATGAGCAGGTCGGGGTGCTTCGCCCGCTTGGCCTCGGCCACCGACCGCACGTGGGCCGCGACCTTCCCGTCCCAGCAGACGGCATCCAGGCAGCGCCCCAGCTCGCCGGTGGCCCCTCCGATGTCGTCCCACAGCTGCGACTGGCAGGCGCTGCGCTTCGGGCACAGCTGGCAGGCGCCGCCGGGCAGGTCGCTGGCGTCGACGTTGAAGGGGGCCTCGGTCAGCTCGCGCAGGAACTCGCGGTCGATCCAGCGGGCGAAGGTCCCCGGCGTCGGCCACTCGCGGGCGTCGTCCTCGGTGATCCCCTCCCTGACTCGCTCCTGCACCGCGACGGGCAGGCGCGCCACGATCGCCAGCAGGTCCGGCGGGCAGGCATGCACCACGCTGGTCGGGATGCTCAGCGCCACCAACCAGGAATCCGACAGCTGGGACAGCTGCGCCCGCTGACGCACCCAGCGCTCGGGCTTTCCCAGCGCCGCGGCGATGCGGGCGATGGGCGCCCCGGTGGCCTGCAGGCGGGCGACCGCCGCCGATTCCTCCAGCACGGTGATCCCCTCGCGCTGCAGGTTCTCGGCGATGGTCGCCGCCAGCGCCGCGGTGTCGTCCAAGGCGATCACCCGGCATTCGATCGTCGGCCAGCTCAGGGTGCGCGCGGCCGCCACCCGGCGGTGGCCGGCCACGATCTCGAAGCGCTCATCGGCCAGCGGACGCACCACCACCGGCTGCAGCAGTCCCAGCTCGCGCATGCTCTCGGCAAGGGCCTCCAGATCGCCGGAATCCGTGCGCGGCTGGTGGGGCGCATCGTGCAGGGCTGTGACAGGAAGGGGGATGATGTCCATGGTGGTCGGCTCCTGCGGCTCAAGCCGCGTCGTCGTGGTCGCGCTCGCCGGCGGCGGCGGCGCGGGGGTCGAAGGGGATATCCTCAGGTAGCGGTGCCGGCACGGCGCAGTTCACGCGCACCGCGGTGATGCTGCCCAGCGACAGGCGCGTCGCCCCGTCGCCCAGCACCACCTCGCCCAGACCGCGCGCGATCCCCTCGCGGATGCGCTGCGCGGTGCGCTCGGCCAGGGCGCGATCGCCCACCGCCAGGTGCAGGTCGCCGTTGGGCGTGGTCACGATCAGCTCGGCGTTCATGGGTGGTCTCCGGTGCGCCCAGGGCGCGGTCGATGGCGGCGGTCAGGTCATAGGCCAGTTCGATGCAAGCGGCCTGGAAGGTTTCGCCGGGGATGGGCAGTCCGGCGGCGATCGCCACTTCGCTTCGCCCGGTCTCGTAGGCCAGGTGCTGCAACCGTGGCACCGCGGCGGCCAGCCAGCGGAGGCGGCGCAGCAGGGCGCTCATCCCGGTCCCTTGCTCGCGTACTCGGCGGCCAGGTCCTTGGCGTCCCGCGCGTATTTCACCGCCAGCCCGCGGCGCAGGGCGGTGTCAGCGATCCAGGCCACGCAGGCGATCACCGCCGGCGCCGCCGTGCACCCGCCCAGTCCCTGGGCCAGGTCCGCCCACTCGTCCACCGCCTGGTCGTTGGCCGCCAGCCCGCAGCGGCGCAGCGTCTTGGCCAGGTCTTTCCGGTTCTTCGACTTTTCATCCGAACCAGAATCGGGGGGGGTGGGGGTGCCTGCGCGCGCACGCGCGCTCTCCCCCCCACCAGGGACCGGGACAGGGACAGGGAGAGGAAGACCCGGGGCATTA
Source organism: uncultured Thiobacillus sp. (assembly GCA_964581195.1). GTDB lineage: Bacteria > Pseudomonadota > Gammaproteobacteria > Burkholderiales > Thiobacillaceae > PFJX01. Next base: position 6,442 of record CAZONS010000078.1, read on the forward strand.
CCCGGCGTATTACCCCGCCTATTACCCCGCCTATTACCCCGCCTATTACCCGGCGTATTACCCTGGGAATTGCCCCGGGCATTACCCCGTTTGACCCGGGGTAATGCGGCGCCGAAGGCAGGCCGGCCCAGCAGCCCGATCAGCCCCTGCGGTGCGGTGACCCAGTACCGCCCGGCGGCGCGCGGGTAGGTCCCGCGCACATAGACCAGCCAGCCCTCGCGCACACAGCGATCGCGGCAGACGCGGAAGGCGTCCTCGTCGGTCATCCCCACGGCCGCCATCAGCTGCGTCGTCCAGAAATCGGGCGGCGTCATGTAGTCCAGGGCGTGCTCCTGCAGGGCCACCGTCTCGACCAGCAGCACCCCGGTCGGCAGCAGCGCGGTCACCGCCTGGGCGCGGCGCAACAACTTCAAATAGTCGAAGGAGAAAAAACCGCTGCGATCATGGGGTCCGGGGTAGCTCACAGTGCGCCCCTCCCAGCCCAGACGGCCATGGCGACCAGCGCCAGCAGCAGCGGCCAGGTGACCACCGCCGGGCGCCGCCGCAGCACCGCGCCGCACCTCACGGCTGCACCGGATAGAAGGAGCGCGACGCCTGCGCCCGGGCCTCCAAGTCCCGCACCACCGTCTCCGCCAGTCCTAGCATCTGCCGCAGCTCGCCAGCGGTGTCCGCGGCATCACGGCCGTCGAACTGCCCGTCGGCCTGCCGGCGTAGGATTGCTGCCAGCTCGTCAGCCAGAGACCTGGTCAGCTCGCGCAGGGTCCCATCGGCCCGTGAGGCGACGCCGATGGTGCGCGACGTGCCGGCGGCGTCGGCCAGCGCGTCCATCAGCGCGTGGGTCCGGTAGGCGTCGCGCTCGTAGACCAGCAGCAGCACCAGCTCCGCGACCGACCAATCCGCACAGCTCGCGGCGGGCTCGTTCACCCTGCGTCGCCAGGTGGGCGGCGACATGCGCAGTTCGCTTGCCGCCCCCTCAACACCCAGGTCGCCGCTGATGCGACGAGCAAGACAACGCATCGCCGCTAGACAGCGGTCCTGAGCGTTAGAGACGGAGATTGGATCAGACATGGCTGAGGCCCCTCGTAGAATTGCGTCCATGAACCTTCCGCAGGTCGAGCTGCTGACGTCGCCAGCGCCGCAGCCGCTGCACGTCCTCACCCATCCATCGCGCGATGGCCGGCAGATCGCAGGGGCGGGGCAGGGCGCCGCGCTCCCAGGCGTGCACCACCTGCCGCGACCTGGTCTGGTCGGTGGTGCTGATGGCCAGCGCCACCGCCGTCAGCGATGCGCGGCACGTGCGGCGATGCGCGGCGATGCGCCGCGAGAGCGGGCGCGGATCGGTGGGGAGTCGACGCCGAGGAATGAGCATGCCAGATCAGCCTGTCGTGGTGGTGGTGGGGGCTGCCTGGGCCTTCCGCGCCGCCTCTTCCTCGGCCAGGCGCCGACCGATCGCCGCCAGCCGGATCAGCCCATCGGCCATGGACCCGGGGGGCACCCGCACCCACTCGATCCGGACGCGCAGCGGTGGAGGTGGGCGCCTGGCCATGATCACCACCCGAAGCCCTGGGGGGCGGTGGTGGCTGGCTCGGTCGACGGGCGCGGCAGGCTGCTGGCCGGCACCAGCGGCGCCCCGGCCTTGGCGGCGGCCTCCACCGCCGCGGCGCGGCGCAGGGACCGGTCATGATCGACCGCCCCGCTCAGCTCAGCCAGATCGACGCCCATGGCGGTGGCCAGACGGCCCAGCCCTGGCCGGGTCGGCAGACTGATGCCCGCCGCGTAGTCGTGGCTGGTCTGCACCGACAGCCCCAGGCGAGCCGCGGCCGCGGTGCGGGTCAGCTGCTGGGCGGCCAGCCAGGAGGTGTACAGGGCGGCGAAGCGCATCGATCAGCCCCTCCGCTTCAGCCGGGACAGCTTCCTGGCCAGGTCGCGCAGCGAGCGCTGCAGGCTTGCAGTCTGGCGCTCTGCCTGGGCGGCCAGGCAAGCTGCCTTCTGGCTTTTGGTGAGGCGGCGGGCCATGGCTCAGGCCCCGACCTGGTCGACAAGGATGGCCTGCAGTTCCGCGTCGTACTCGGGCCGGCGCTCGACCACGGGCATCGGCTGACCAGCCATGGCCGCCCACTGGGCCTGCCGCAGCTCGCGCCAGCGCTCGCAACCAACCCCCAGCACCTGGGCAAAGGCCGAGCACCATTCGTGGCCGAACCCGCCGTCCATCGCCTCGTCAGCGAGGCGCTCCAGGGATGGGTCGATGACGGGATCCCGCATCAGCCGCTCGGCGGCGTAGCGAGCCAGGATGGCGTGGGCGGTTGACGGTGTGTTCATGGCTGTCTCTGACATTCCTAGAAGTAGAAGCGACGGCCATTGCTTACCTCTATTTCCAGAAGGTGTCAAGGGGGCATTGATTGCTTATGACATAAGAGTGGAATTTGGCGCATATCTCCGAGGTCTGCTGTAGGCCCGTGGCATGTCGCTGACAGCGCTTGCGAAAAAGCTGGGAAAATCCTCTGGTAATTTGACCAATATTATAAACGCACGGGTTACTAATGGGTCTATGACGAGACCTCCATTGAATGAAATGGACGCTTGGGCAGACGCCCTGGGCTGCACCCAGGAAGAGCGTGACCACCTCAAGTACCTGGCCGAGCGCACCCACTGCCCGCCGGGGATCCTGGCCAGGCTCGACCAGTACGAATCCGACGTCATCGCTCTGCGTCAGCAGGTTGCCACCATCACCACCCTGGCCCGCAAACAGGGCCTCATCCCGAAAGGATGATCGTGCGATCCAACATTGTCGCCCTTGTCCTGGCCCTCATTCCCCTAATCGGTGTCGCCGCTGACCAGGAATTGGTGCTGCTGCGGAGTGGCGCCGTGGTCAGGCTCAATGCCGATGGGACGTCCGGGAAGATGATCGCCAATCAGAATGGTGATGCGTGGATGAAGTCAGCGCGGGGCGGAGAAATGATTTACCAGACAGTCAAGGTGAAAGCCGAGGACATTGTCGCCCGCGAATCGCAACTAGCGGAGGAATCAAGAGCAGACAGAACACTGCGTAGCGTCGTCCGGCAGAAAGAAGCGAAGCTCGAAAGTGTACGTGATGACTACAGGAAATTCGGCGGATATGGTGAAAGACGTGGGTCGGTGAACTCAAACAAGGCCGACTTGGAACACCGCCAGAACCAGCGGCAGGCATTTGCGCGCGCAGGAAAGCGCCCTGGTCAAGGAATTAGACGAACTGTACCCGAGAATGCAGGCCGTGGATGCCAAGCGGGTCGAAGAACTGCGGGCCTTGAAGCCGGCGGCGCAGGATAAGGCTCCCGAAGAGCAGACGCCAGATATCACGCCGGTGGTGGGCATGGATGCCATCATGGCCAAACGGACCGATATCCTCCAAGAGCAGACGGCCATCAAGAAGCGGCAGCAGGAACTTGAAAGCGAAATGGCTGCCCTCAGGCGGCAATATCTTATGACCTTATTCAAGACCATGAACATCGAGCCTCTGCCATGGAAGGAAGTCGACGGAGAACCGGCCCCCACCCGCACCGCGAGGCGCGAGCACTGGACCAACTACAATTCCATCATGGCCAAGATCAAAGCCTGGCGCGAGGATGTCGATGCTGGGAAAGAAAAGGATCTTCCACGCTTGATCGATCTGTCCTACATCGCGGCTCTCCACCAGAAGGAAAAGCAGGAGCCGTTGGCATCGTTCGAGTCGCTGCCCAAAGCGGCGCCATGAGCGACGAGCCCGACGTTCCGCCGATCAAGGATATCCGCGGTGGCATCATCTTGTGCGAGATGTGCCAACCCATGCTCAACGGCAAGTGGTTGGTGGTTGGCACGTATTCGTTCTATCGGGTCTTCGGGGATGTGTGGAGAAGCGCCCCGCTGCAGTGCTATGTCAAAATTCAGGTGGAGACGCCTGGTGAATACCCCGCAAGCATCAAGCTCATCAATCGCGCGCTTCCGTCAAATCGCCCAGCGATCCACACCATGGATTTCACCTTTCGGGTGACTGACCCGCTTCAATTGGTGGAGTTAGCTTGCCAGCTGCCGCCTCTTGAAGTACACTCTCCATGTCCGCTTGCCGACATGCGTGATGGGCATGCCTACGGGGTGCCCCCTGCTGCTCTGGCTTCGCGTTCGTGGCATAGACCTTGCGTCTTCCCCGCTGAATGTCATCTTCCGCGCCCCAAGCAAAGGAATTGGCCATGATCCCGCTGCTGATCACCCAAGACCTACCCCAGTGGACCCCGTGTGATGCGGTGGTTCAGAAGGCAGAGACCATTGAATGGGCGCGGGAGGGCCAAGCCGCTGGATTGGTCGTCGTGCACCAGGATGTACAGGGTAGTGCTGACCAGACGTTGCAGTGGATTGAATGGGCTGACCGCTCCGGCGCTCCCCGGGGAACCCTGCAGGATCTCCAAGGGATCTAGTCCATGTCGCTGATCCGCCCCGGGCTGGTGGCCTGGGCGGATCCTGCCATCGGCCTCACGCCGCCTGGGAAGCATCCCTGCATTATTTTACGTGTTTACCCCAATGGGAATGCGCTCATGGGGTATATCAGTCACAGTGTGGATCTCTACCGCCGCAGCGTTCGTATTAACCGGGACATGGCGGCATCAGCATTTGAACCACATGGACCTTTGACCGATGACCGAGGGGTTCTCGGCCTCATCCTCCATGATGGATCCACCGCTACCCATATCGTCATCCCCAACGGCGCTGGCGGGATACTGGTTGGGAGTCAGCGGGTTCGGTTGACGCAATTGGAGAATCTGCCCGACGACCAATGGCAACGGGTGGCCGCGCAGATTCGTCGCGCAGTAGGCTGACCCGTCTCCCGCCCAGGATCCGTCTCCCCGGGGGGAGACGCCTATGCTGGCGGCCATGTTCGCCGCCTGGTTCCGCCAGCGCCTTGCCGCCTTGGGGCTGTCCTACGCGGCCTTCGGCCGGCTGGTGCACCTGTCTAAGCCCGCCATCGCTGCGGTGGCGGCAGGCAGACGAGGGCCGCCGCTGGACCGCCTTCCGCGCTGGCTGGATGCCCTGCAACTGACCAGCCCTGACGATCGGGACCAGGCCGAGCTGCTGGCGGCGCTGGCGCATGTTCCGGCTCCGATCGCCGCGCGGGTGGTGGCGATGGCTGACGAACTGCAGGCCCTGCGCGCCGATCTGGCGGCGATTCGCGCCGTGCTGCCCGCTTCAGTTCGGCGAGCAGTGCGGCCGCCTCTGCGCGTGCTTCCGCCACCTCGGCCAGGCGGCGGTCGAGGACCCGGGTGAGCGCTGCGATCTGGGCGCGGCGGATGGCCATGGTACGCAGGGGGGAGCCATCCTATCGCCTGCCGTGGCTGTCAATTACGTCCCGTGATCCAACTGGGACAACCCCCCGATGGGGCGCCGCAGGTGTAGCCGCGGGGGGTTGTCCCAGTTGGACCAGCCCGCGCCTCATGGCGTGATTCATCGGCAAAATACGGAAATAGTACAAGCTGCCGGTGGTCCAAATGGGACTAGGGTAGGGCATGCCGCAGTTCCGCGACCTGTTCCAGCGGCTGGTAGACGCTCTCGGCGGGCCCAAGGCGGCGACGACGAAGCTCGGATGCAGCAGGTCGTCGATCAACCGGCTGATCGCAGGGCAGCGGCGGGTGCACGTCGATTCCCTCGCCGCCTGGATGCGTCGAGTCGAGAACCTGCCCGAGTTCCAGCCTGGACAAGGCCCCTTGTCCCAATGGGACAAGGAGGCCCTGGAAAGCATCATCTTCCATTACTGGATGGAATGCGCCCCTGAATCAGTGCAGGCAAAATGGCGCGATTTCGCCACCACCGTCGGCCTGGGCCATGCCGACGCCCTCCGCGCCGACCTGGCCGCTGCCCGGCTGCGGATCACCGAGATCGAGCAGCGTCTCGAGATCGCCACCCTGACGGCGGAGGGGCGGTTGCAGTCGATGGCCGACCGGGTCTCCCGCGCCCTGCGGCGCATGCACGCCGAGCGCCTGGCCGAGGTCGAGGCCGCCCGGGCGGCGGCCCAGACCCTCGCCTTCAGCATCGAGGTCCACGGCAC
>CAZONS010000079.1:0-12461 GCA_964581195.1 uncultured Thiobacillus sp.
GCGGGAACGATCGAGGCCGAAGCCCTGGTGGATGCACTCGAAACGATCCAGGTGGCCGGCCCTCAGGGCCGGTTGATCATGGATCCGGCCACCCACCACGCACACGTCAACACCTATCTGGCACGTTGCCGCGCCGACGGCACCTTCGATATCGTCGAGCGCTTCGGCCGTATCGCGCCGGTGATCCCGGAACGCTACCGGGCGCAGATCGGCGCGGCCCATCTGCATGAATCCAGGACGTCCCCACGGGTCGCGGCCCGCGTGGCGGCCGAGGCTGCGGCGGCGCGCGACCGCCTCGAAATGGCACAACGCATCCTGGCGATCGCCGACATGGCGGTGATCGCCACCGACGCCAACGGCATGATCAGCGAGGCCAACCCGGCGGCCGAGGCACTGTTCGGCTACGCGGGCGGAGAACTGGTCGGACTGTCCGTGAACATGCTGGTGCCACCGCATTTCCGCGTACGCCACGCGGAACTGTTGCGGCGTTTCGTCGCCGGCGAGGAAACCGAACGGCGCATGTCCCAGCGCGGCGAAGTGTCTGGCTACCGCAAGGATGGTACCTTCTTTCCCCTGGAGGCCTCGATCGCAAAGTTTCTCGGCGGCGATGGCTGGGTGCTGGTGGTGACGCTGCAGGACATCACCGCGCGCAAGCACGCCGAGGAGGAACTGACCCGGCGCGCCACCCACGACAGCCTGACCGGCCTGCCCAACCGCGCCCTGATCCATGAGCGCCTGGGCAGCGCCCTGGAGCGCTCCACCCGGGCTGACCAGCCACTCGCCCTGTTGTTCGTCGACCTGGATGGATTCAAGCTGGTCAATGACAGCCATGGCCACGAGGCCGGCGACACCCTGCTCAGGGCGGTCGCCGAGCGTTTGATCGGGCAGGTGCGGCCGGGGGACACCGTGGCCCGGCTCTCCGGTGATGAATTCGTGGTGTTGTGCGAGCAGGTGGGCGATCCCGCCGGCCTGGTCTCCCTGGCGGAGCGGATCAACGCGGCCCTGCGCCAGCCGGTCGATCATCAGGGCATGGATCTCGCCATCACGGCCAGCATCGGCATCGCCATCGGCCAGGGCGCTACCCACTCCGCCGACGATCTGCTGCGCGCGGCCGACACCGCCATGTACGCGGTCAAGCAAAAGGGGCGCGACGGCTGGCAGTTCTTCAGCGATGCCCTGCAAAGTCAGGCCAGCCAGCGGCTGAACGTGATCCAGGGGTTGCGCGGCGCGGTGGAACGGAACGAACTGTCGTTGCGCTTCCAGCCCATCGTCGCCACGGAAAGCGGTCGCATTGTCGGGACCGAGGCCCTGCTGCGCTGGCATCCCGCCGGCGGCGAGATTTCGCCGGCGGTGTTCATTCCCGTGGCGGAAACCACCGGCAGCATCGTGCCCATCGGTGCATGGGTGTTCCGCGCCGGCTGTCGCGCCCTGGCTGGCTGGCGGGCGCGCTGGGGCGAGCACTGCCCCTATCTGTCGATCAACGTCTCGGCGCGGCAACTCGGCGAGGAGGGCGTCGTCGAGGAGTTCCAGGCCATTCTGGCCGAAACCGGCGTCGATCCCGCCCTGCTCCTGCTGGAAGTCACCGAAACCGCCCTGATGGCCGACGTCGAGACCAACCTGAAGGCCTTGCGCCGGCTGGCCGGCCTCGGGCTGCGGGTCGCGGTCGACGATTTCGGCACCGGCTACTCTTCCCTGGCGCAACTGAACCGGCTGCCGGTGGACGTGCTCAAGATCGACCGGGCCTTCGTCGACGGCATCGTCACCAGCGCGGACAGCCGCGCCATCGTGCGGGCGGTGATCGGCCTGGGCAAGTCGCTCGATCTCAAGCTGGTGGCGGAGGGAGTGGAGACCCCCCTCCAGCGCGACGAACTGAACGCCATGGGCTGCGACATGCTGCAGGGCTATCTCTATTACCGTCCCCTGGAAGCCGCCTCCTTCACCGAGGCCATGGAAGCGCACATCGGCCTGGGGCCCGCGGCGCGCGAGCCACTGCATTTCCTGATTTACGTCAGCCGCGCCACGGAGCCCTTGACGGCGGAAGCGGTCGACCAGTTGCGCCAGCAGGCGACCGAATTCAACGCCGGCCATGGCATCACCGGTTACCTGATCTACCAGGACGGCTGTTTCATGCAGATGCTGGAAGGCGAGGAGGCCACTTTGCGGGAATTGCTCGCGAAGATTCAGGCCGACCCCCGCCACACCGATCTACGCGTCGTCGTCGAGGGGCCCGCGCGGCATCGTGTGTTCAAGCACTGGGGCCTGGGCGCCAGCGATTACGACCACGCCGGTCTGCCCGCCGAGCCTGTGTTCCGGAATCGCCGGGTGATCGACCTGATGGCCCTCGCCGCCGATCCGGTGCTGTGCTACCGCTACATCACCAGCCAGGCCGGTATGGTCTCGGGCCGATTCTGAGCACGCGCGGAAAGAGGGCCTCTCGGGCTTCCCGAGAACATGGGGCATCCGTCATCGATGGATCAATCACCCGATAGATAACGGCATCGGGTTTCCTTCAAGGTGAAGGCGGCCAGCGTGCCGAGCAGGGCGGCGGCGGCGAGGAGCTGGATGCCGGCCGGCAGGCCGTGGCGCTCGATGATCCAGCCCGCGAGGGGCTGCAGGATGGCGGCGCCGAGGAAGGCGCCGGTGTTGACCAATGAGGTGGCGGTGCCGGCCAACGCGTGGCGGTTGACTTCCTTCGCCGCCGCCCAGGACAGGGTGAAGCCTGAGGCACCCAGGCCCATGACGAGGAACAGCGCGTGACTCCAGCCTGGAACCAGTGGCCAGCCCAGCGCCAGCGGCAGCCAGGCGAGCACGTAGAGCGCACAGGCGGCGAGGATCACCGGCTTGCGGTAGCCGATGCGGTCGGAACCGGCGCCGATCAGGAAGGCGCCTATGGCGAAGGCGGCGAGCAGCAGGGTGGTGTGGAAGGCGGCGAGGTCGCGGCTCCAGCCGTGGGTCTGGGTCAGATAGGGAATCGCCCAGAGCCCGGCGAAGGCGAACAGGCTGCCGGATACCCCCAGGTTGAGGAAGAAACCCGGCCAGGTCAGGCGATTGCGCGCCACCAGCAGAATGCCGTCGAACCAGTGGCCGTCATGGGCGGCGTGCGCGGTCCTGCCCTCCAGCTCGCGCGGGCTGGGCAGATTCATCTCCTCCGGCGTGTCCCGCACCAGCCACCAGGCCAGGCCCGCCAGCAGCAGGGATACGCCACCGGCGAAGATGAACACCTCGCGCCAGCTCACCCAGCCCAGCGCCCAGGCCAGCGGCGTGGCGGCCAGCAGCGAGCCAAGATTGCCCATGAGCAGGGTGAAGCCGGTAACGGCGCCGAACTTGCGCTCGCTGAACCAGGCGGCGTTGAGCTTGAGCATGGAGATGAACGCCACCGAGACGCCCAGCCCCACCAGCAGGCGGCCGGCTGACGCCCAGAAGAAGGTCTCCGCCATGCCGAACAGCAACGACCCCGCGCCGGCCAGCACGCCGCCGACGGCGACGATGCGGCGCGGCCCCAGGGTGTCGGCGAGCACCCCGGTGGGCAGTTGCATCAGGGTGTAGACGTAGAAATACATCGCCGACAGGCTGCCCAGGGCGGTGGCCTGAATGGCGAAATCCTGTTGCAGGTCGCCGGCGATGGCCCCCGGCGCGAAGCGGTGGAAGAACGCCAGGATGTAGGCGCCGCCGACCACCGCGAAGGCGGTCCAGCGCAGGCGGTTGAGGCGTTGGTGCTGGGTGGGCGTGAGCATGTTCCTTACCCCCCTTTCCCAAAGGGGGGCAGGGGGGATTTTCGCGGCGGTTGTTGCCGCGAAGGTCGAAAAGTCCCCCTCCATCCCCCTTTGATATAGGGGGAAGGTGTCTTCGGCAGCGGTCCAGGCACGTTCAACGACACACTCGTGGCGAGCCTGGAAATAGGGGGAAGCGGCTGGCCGCCAGCGTCATACCCCGTTCTGCCGGAACCATGTCCGCATCCGCAGCCAGCCGTCTTCCGCCTCCGTCTTGCGGTAGCTCGGGCGGTAGTCGGCGTTGAAGGCGTGCGGCGCATCGGGATAGACGTGGATGCTCGACGCCTTGCTCGCCGGATTGTCCGAAGCGGCCAACGCCTGGTTCATCCGCTCCACGGTGGCCAGCGGAATGCCCTGATCCAGCCCGCCATAGAGTCCGAGCACCGGGCCATGCAGGGCGCCGGCGAGGTCGATCGGGTGCCTCGGGGTCAGGTCTCCGGCCTTGCCGACCAGGCGGCCGTACCAGGCCACGCCGGCCTTCACGCCGGGATTGTGCGCGGCATACAGCCAGACCACGCGGCCACCCCAGCAGAAGCCGGTGATGCCCAGGCGGGCGGTATCGCCACCGTTGCCCCTGGCCCAGGCCACGCAGGCATCGAGGTCGCTCATCACCTGCGCGTCCGGCACCCGGTTGACCAGCTTGGCGATGAGTTCGGGAATTTCCGTGTACTGGCGCGGGTCGCCCTGGCGCGCGTACAGCTCCGGCGCGATGGCCTGGTAACCCAGTTTCGCCAGGCGACGGCAGAGGTCCTTGATGTGCTCATGGACGCCGAAGATTTCCTGCACCACCAGGATCACCGGGAAATCCTTGCCCACGGCGGGCTGCGCCCGATAGGCCGGCATCATGCCATCCGCCGTCGCCACGCCGATCTCGCCGGCCAGAAGGCCGTCGGCGGCAGTGCTGATCGCGGTATCCGCCATCACCGGCCGCGCCGCCAGCGCGAAACCGGCACCCAGGGCGGTGACCAGAAAGCCGCGCCGGCTGTGCGGCAGGGGTGGCGGGACCAGGCTGTCATATTCGGCTTGCAGGTTTTCGGTGAAGTCGTTCATGGCGCGCTCCTCGGGTTGGGATGGCGCGGAAGGCTACCTGACATGAGGGGGGATCGGTAGTGCCGGGTAAGACAGTAGCGCAGGCGTCTCGCCTGCATCGTGGGGCTGATCAGAAGGACCAGGCAGGCGGGACGCCTGCGCTGCAAATGGATGAGGTACGATCACCCGCACTTCGTGGGGGGCACGATGAACGACAAGAGCTTTGGCAAGCGTCTGGCGCGGGAACTGCCGCGCTGGCAACGGGAAGGCTGGCTGAGCGAGGTGGGCGGACGCGCCATCCTCGCCGATCTGGCCGCGCGACAACCGGCGCAATCCTGGGCATCCTCGCTGGCGCTGGCCGGCGCCGTCCTGCTCGGCACCGGCGTCATCACCTGGTTCGCCGCGCACTGGAACGAGATGGGCAAGCTCATCAAGCTGCTGCTCATCGTCTCCACCCTCGCCGCCAGCCACGCCGCGCATGGCTTCTGCATGAGCCGCGCCTTGCCGAAACTGGCGCAGGGCATGGCGTTGCTCTCGGTGCTGTTCTTCGGCGCCGCGATCATGCTGGTCGGCCAGATCTACCACATCGACGCCCACTTCCCGGACGGCATCGCGCTCTGGGCGGCGGCCGGCCTGCTCACCGCCTGGCTGCTCGGCTCGCAACCGGCGCTGCTGCTCTCGATCGCGCTGGCGGCGTTGTGGACCTGGTTCGAGCAGGTCGACTATCAATTGATGAACTGGCCGCTGCTCGTCTACCTGATGCTCGCCGCCGTGCCGCTGCTGCGCCAGGACTGGCCACTCGCGGCGCGTGCCTGGGGCGGGCTGTGCATCCTCTGGCTGCTCGGCTGGCATGCCCAACCCTGGATCGGCGGAGTCGGCGAGATCCAGTCGCACATCCGCCTGTTCGCCCTGCAGGTGCTGGTTTTCGCCGGTGGCTGGGCGCTGGCGCAGGCGAACAGCCACCCCCTGGCGCGCGCCCTGCGCGCCGATTTCCTGCTCGCCGCCCTGGTCGGCGCCTTCGTCTTCACCTTCCCGGATTTCGCCTGGAGAGAGCACGCACGAGGCGACCTCGCCCCCTGGCTCGCCGCCCTGGCCGGCGCAACGGTGTTCTATGCCCTCGGCATATACAACCTGGTGCGTAGCAGCGAACTGGCGAGTGGGCGACTCCGCGTCGGCATCGCCCTGGCGGTTGCCTTCGCCCTGCTGCTGGCGGTCGAGGTCATCGCCCCGCGCGGCAACGACCTGCCGGCACTGCTCTGGAACGCGCTGTTCCTCGGCCTGCTCTACTGGATCGGCGACCTCGGCCTGCGCCACGGCGACCGTTTACTGGTCAACCGCGCCTTCACCGGCTTCGCCGTCTGGCTGCTGGCCCGCTACTTCGACACCTTCTGGACCCTGCTGGACCGCGCGCTGTTCTTCATGGCCGGCGGCATCCTTCTCCTCGCCGTCGGTGGCTGGCTGGAACACCGGCGCCGCTTGCTCATTCGCGACCTCGAAGCCAGGAGGCCGACATGACGCTCTGGCCCAAACTCATCCTCCTGCTCGGCGTCGAAGTCGCCGCGCTGGCGGCCATGGTCGCCGACAAGCAATGGACGCTCAGCACCGGCACCCCGGTCATCCTGCAAACCGAACCGGTCGACCCGCGCTCGCTGTTCATGGGCGATTACGCCCGCCTCAACTACGGCATCAGCCAATTGCCGCTCAGCGGCGAAACCGCGCTGGCCGGCGACAAGGATTTCAAACCGCACGATACGGTCTGGGTCGCCCTCAAACCCGACCCCGCCGGTGCCACAGCCGTCTCCGTGCATCACCAGCGCGAAGCCGTCCCCGCCGGGCTGATCGCGCTCAAGGGCGAAGTTGAAAATCTCGACGCAGTCCTCCCGTCATCCCGGCCCGGCATCCTGCAAGTGCGCTATGGCATCGAGCAATATTTCGTCCAGGAGGGCACCGGCCACCAGATCGAGCGCCCCAGCGGCGGCGAAAAAGTCACCATCCGCGTCGCCATCGACACCCGCGGCAAGGCCGGCATCCTGGCGGTGCTGTTCGATGGGCGGGAGGTTTATCGGGAGTCGGTGTTTTGAGGTGGGGGGCGGTTCCGTAGCCGCGCTCGTCGCGGTGGATTTCCCATCCTTCCTGGGCCAGTTGACGGCGCATCACCGCGACCACAATCACGACGACAATCCCCCGGATGGCAGCAACTGGGAATGGCTTTGTCTCTACTGCCACGACCCGAACGCTCGCGCGAGCTCGATGCGCCCCTGATCGCCCGCGCCGCCTCGTCCCGCGAACCCGCAACCCCGGCCAGCCCAACTCCTTTCGCGGCGCTCAAGGAGTTACTGAAGAAACCGGATCAGGGCTGAGCCCGGAATCGTCCTGGCCGTTCTCAAGATATCCATCGCGGTGCCGCCATATCTGTGCCAAGCGGAAGATCGACCAGGCAGTTGACATGGTTACGCCTACGACATTTTCCGTAGATTCCAGCGCATAATCGTGCGGCCTGACACGTACCGGGGCGTTGCCGATGGTGGGCAGACCTGATCGCCGGTGATTTCCCTCACGCGAGGGTAGGGTGATCATGGTCTAACCTGGCGTCATCCGAGGAGTATGCATATGAGCGAAGCGACAGGCATCCTGATCGATTACAAGATCAAGAAAGCGCTGGTCATCGATGATTACCCCAGCATGCGCTCCGCGTTCAAGATGGCGCTGGCGAGTTTCGGCATGACCAAGGTCGATCTCGCCGCGACCGGATCCGAAGCCCTGGTTCGGGTCAAGGGCATGCGCTACGACGTCATCATCAGCGATTACAACCTGGGTGAAGGCCGCGATGGCCAGCAGGTGCTCGAAGAGATGCGCCACCGCAATCTGATCAGCCTGGAAACGGCCTTCCTGATGGTGACCGCGGAAAGCGTGTACGAGCGGGTGGTTGCCGCCGCCGAACTGGCGCCGGACGACTACCTGATCAAACCGTTCAACGGCGAAATCATGCGCACGCGTCTGGATGCCATCCTCAGCAAGAAGGAGGCCTTCCGCGATGTCTACCGCAGCTTTACCCAGGGGCACATGGAAGCAGCGCTGGCGGGGTGTGACATGATCATGAAGATGCGGCCGAAATATGTTGTGGACGCGCTGCGATTCAAGGGCGAGGTACTGATCGCGATGGGCGACTTCGAAGCCGCGGAAGCGCTCTACAAGCAGATCATCGCGATGCGCGCCGTGCCGTGGTCGCGGCTGGGGCTGGCCAGGACGGCGCACTTGCAGCGCAAGGAGCCGGAAGCGGAAGAACTGCTGTCCAGCCTGGTCGATCAATACCCGGAGCTGGTTTCCGGCTATGACCTGCTGGCCGAAGTCCAGCTCGCCCAGAACAAGCACAAGGATGCCCAGACCACCTTGCAGCGCGGGGTATCGGTGTCCGCCAAATCGGCGCGCCGCCAGCGCCAGCTAGGCGAGGTGTCCTACCAGAACGGCGACCTGAAGAGCGCGGAGATCGCGTTCAAGGCGGCCATCGACAAGGGAAAGAATTCGGTCTTTCTCCTGATGAACGACTTCGCCAACCTCTCCCGTGTCCATCTGGAACAGGGCGATGAGAAGGCCGCGGCCGAGGTGATCACGAACAACCGCAAGCTGCTGCAGGATAACGACGATGGCAAACTCGTGTCCGCCGTGGTCATGGCCCAGGTCAGCGCGCGCCAGGGCCGCGCCGCGGAGTCCCGCGAACTGATGCAGGAGGCGCTGCGCCGAAAACAGGCGGGAGCCCGTTGCGAACCCGAACTGGCCCTGGACATGGTGCAAGGATGCCTCGATGCGGGCATGGAAGAAGAAGCGAGCCAACTGCTCGACGAAGTGGCGCGCAACGCCCACGACAGCGCAACGCTGCTGGACAAGGCCAAGCGAATCTATCGCGAGGCCGGCAAGGAAGCCGCCGTGGCGGCCATCCTCCAGAAGGCGACGGCAGAGGTCGCGCAACTGTCGCGGGAGGGCGCCCTGTTGCTGCGGCGCGGCGAACTCCGGGAGGGCGTCGCCAGGCTGCTGCGGGCCGCCGAGGCGGCGCCGCGCAACCCCAGGGTATTGATGAATACGGCCTGGGCGGTCTTGCGGCTGATCGAGCAGGAGGGCCATTCCGGCCGCCTGCTGGAAGACGCGAAACGCCTGCTGGCCGATGCCGCCTACCTGATGCCCGGACACCCGCGCCTGGCTGGCCTACAAACCATGTTGCGCGCGGTCATGCGCGCCTAGGAGCCTGTCTGACTTTGGGCTCCGATAGCGAAAACCGGCCTCGGCGCGGTCGGTTTGCAGCCGGAGATTCCAAAATCAGTCAGGCTCCCAGCCGCGCAGCACCTCCCACCCGCACCATCGAGGATCGAGCATGAATACTCTTGAACACCAGGACCTGTACGCGGCCCTGTTGCATGAAATGAAAAACAATCTGGTCCTGATGGCCATGACCATCGAGCGGGTACCGCATACCCGGGAGGCGGACCACGACCAACCACTGGACGAGGCGCGCATGCTCTGTCAGCGGGTTTCCGAGCGACTGATGCAGGCTCTCCTGATCTACAAGAGCAACAGCGGTGGCATGGTGCTGAACGCGGTGGACGCCTATTCGCCCGAGGATTTCGTCAACGAAATGGCACGGCAGGCGCGCTATCTGCGCACCGCCCATCAGATCGAAACCTGTATCGACCCGGCCGTGCCACCCATTTGGTTCTTCGATCGCAACCTGCTGGAAATGGCGTTGATCAATGCCATTCACAACTCCCTGTCCTTCGCGCGGGCGCACATCCGCATCCACGCGAGGATGGAGGACGGCATGCTCTGCCTGGCGGTAGAGGACGATTCCGACGGCTATCCGCCGCACATCCTCGAGGCGGTGGCGGAGGATCGTCCGCTCAACAGCAGCGGCACCGGCCTCGGCCTGCGTTTCGCCAGCCTGATCGCCAAGTCACACGAGAATGAAGGACGCCGGGGCGCGCTGATGCTGCGCAACGACAACGGCTCGGTATTCGAGATCAGAGTGCCCTGATCCCCCGCCTGCCGGCGCTCAACGCACGGGGGCGCGGCGACCGGTTCGCCCCGCAGGCTGATTCCAGGCAAAGTCCGACAGGCTACTCGGTCTCGCTCAGGGGATCGCCACCTCCAGCAATATCCGCGCCGCCCAGTCGTCAGCCGGGTTGGTCAGGCCGACGGCTGGGAAGAGGCGGTGCGGTACCAGGGCGGGGAGGACGGCGCGGATGTCTTCGGGTTGCACGAAGGCGCGGCCTTGCAGGTAGGCCCAGGCTTGGGCGGCGTGGAGGAAGCCGAGGCCGGCGCGGGGGGAGAGGCCGGCGGCGAAGCGAGAGTCGGCGCGGCTGGCGGCGAGCAGGGCTTGGAGGTAGTCGAGCAGGGCGTCGGCGACGTGTACCGCCTGGACTTCATGTTGCAGGCGCGTGAATTCGGCCGGGTTGAGGATGGCCGGCAGGTTGGCGAGCAGGTCGCGGCGGTCGATGCCTTTGAGCAGGGCGCGTTCCGCCGCGTGTTCGGGATAGCCGAGACGGATGCGCATGAGAAACCGGTCGAGTTGCGATTCCGGCAGGGGGAAGGCGCCGACCTGTTCGCTGGGGTTCTGGGTGGCGATGACGAAGAAGGGGGAGGGCAGGGGGCGGGTTTCGCCCTCGATGCTGACCTGGCCTTCTTCCATGGCTTCCAGCAGGGCGCTTTGCGCTTTCGGGCTGGCGCGGTTGATTTCGTCGGCGAGGATCACCTGGGCGAAGATGGGGCCGGGGTGGAAGCTGAAGGTGGCGCTTTCCCGGTCGTAGATCGCGGCACCGAGGATGTCGGCGGGGAGCAGGTCACTGGTGAACTGGAGGCGGTGGAAGTCCAGCCCGAGGGTGCGGGCGAGGGCGTGGGCGAGGGTGGTCTTGCCCACGCCCGGGGCGTCCTCGATCAGCAGATGCCCGCGCGCCAGCAGGCAAGCGAGGCAGAGGCGAACCTGGGTCTCCTTGCCGAGGACGATGTGGTTGATCTGGGCGAGGGCTTGCTGGAGGGTGGGGGTCATACGGGGGGCGTGGCAACTGACGCCAGGACATTGACCGCCATGTCACCCGCAGCCTTGTTCAGTCGTTCGTCGTTTGTCCATATTTCATCGCAACCATGATGCAACGCTGTGGCGAGGTGCAGTGCATCAGGAGATTTCAGCCCATGTCGCACTCGGAGATCCAGCGCCTCACCAAAGACGTGATCGTCGATAGCCAACCAGTTTTGTAGTGCGAGGAAATCCTCATAATCCGCCGCCAGCGTCAGATTGGATTCGCGCAAAGGCTTGACGAGCACTTCCAGTCTTGACAGAGACGATACGCAGAGCAAGGCATCCTGATTGCGAGAGAAAAACTGCCTGGTGGCCTGGCTGAATGACCCCACGTCTTCAATCAAATAGATGAGCACACAAGCGTCCAGGTATACCCGCCGCATCAGTGCTCACCCCAGTCGTTGCGAAGGGTTTCTATCCGCTGTTTCACTTCGTTCAGGTCCGCTTTCGGACGACGTCTGTAACGATCTGATGCGAGCAATTCGAGTGCTCTAGCCGCACTGGCTGGTCCGCCATTCTGGGCAACCGTTTCGCTGTGAGGAGGAAGCAAGGTGAGATAGGCGCGTCCGGATAGCTTGAACGACAGCTGTTCCAGCGGATGAACGTGACCGTTGGCGTCAATCTCAACTTCAATGGTTTGCAACATCCTGTCACTCCTTCATTCCGAAACGGACTTTAGCCATATTCCGCCCTCACTCTTCCCGCCGCAACTGCGGGAAGAGGATGACGTCGCGGATGCTGGGCGAGTCGGTAAGCAGCATGATCAGGCGGTCGATGCCGATGCCTTCTCCGGCGGTGGGGGGGAGGCCGTGTTCGAGGGCACGGATGTAGTCGCGGTCCTTGAACATGGCTTCCTCGTCGCCGGCTTCCTTGGCCGCGACCTGGGCGTCGAAGCGGGCTTCCTGGTCTTCCGGGTCGTTCAGCTCGGAGAAGCCGTTGGCGATCTCGCGGCCGACCATGAACAACTCGAAGCGGTCGGTGACATCCGGGTTGACGTCGTTGCGGCGGGCCAGGGGTGAGGTTTCCGCCGGGTAGTCGATGATGAAGGTGGGCTGGATCAGCAGGTGTTCGGTGGTTTCCTCGAACAGGGTCAGTTGCAGGCCGCCGAGGCCGTCGTTCGGGCGGTAGCCGATCTTGCGGCGCTGGAGTTCTTCCAGCACGAAGGCCTGGTCGTGCAGGGGGGCGTCACGCAGTTCGGGGTGGTAGTGGCGGATGGCGTCGAGCGCGGTCATGCGCGCGAAGGGGGCGGCGAGGTCGATCTGGTGACCCTGGTAGGGCACGGTCGTGGTGCCCAGCACCTTTTCCGCGATGTCGCGGAACATGGCTTCGGTGAAGTCCATCAGGTAGCGGTAATCCCGGTAGGCCTCATAGAACTCGACCATGGTGAATTCCGGGTTGTGCCGCGTCGAGATGCCTTCGTTGCGGAAGTTACGGTTGATTTCAAAGACTTTTTCCAGACCGCCGACGACCAGTCGCTTGAGGTAGAGCTCCGGCGCGATGCGCAGGTAAAGCTCCATGTCGAGGGCGTTGTGGTGGGTCAGGAAGGGCTTGGCCGAGGCGCCGCCGGGGATGGGGTGCATCATCGGCGTCTCCACTTC
>CAZONS010000080.1:0-12356 GCA_964581195.1 uncultured Thiobacillus sp.
ACCAGGCTGGCCATGGCGTAGGGGCTGGAGCAGTCCATGCGGATCTTGCCGTCGTGATCCAGGGTCATGAAGGCGAAGGCGGGGTCGACATTGGGGTTCACCACCTCGATATCCAGGCCGTATCGCTCCGCGATCGGCTTCCAGTAAGCCACGGCGGCGCCACCCAGCGGGTCGACGCCGATTTTCAGGCCGGCGGCGCGGATCGCGTCGAAATCGATGACGTTGGCCAGATCCGCGATGTAGGGCGCGGCGAAATCTTCCTGTTTCATCCTGGCCAGAGCTTCCGCGTAGGGCAATCGCTTCACCCCGGCGTTGCCGTCGGCCAGCAGCGCGTTGGCGCGATGTTCGATCCAGCCGGTGACATCGGTGTCGGCCGGGCCGCCATTGGGCGGGTTGTATTTGATGCCGCCGTCGCGCGGCGGGTTGTGCGAGGGTGTGATGACCAGGCCATCGGCGCGCGCGGCGCCGGCGTCGGCGTTATGAACCAGGATGGCGCGTGAAATGACCGGCGTCGGCGTGAAACCGCCATCCTTCTGGATGCGGGCATCGACGCCATGGGCGGCGAGCACCTCGATCGCGCTGCGTTGCGCGGGAGCGGACAGGGCATGACTGTCCATGCCCATGAACAAGGGGCCGGTGATGCCCGCGCCGGCGCGGTATTCGCATACGGCCTGGGTGATGGCCAGGATGTGCGCCTCGTTGAAACCGAGACTGAAGGCGCTGCCGCGGTGGCCACTGGTGCCGAAGGCGACGCGCTGGGTGGGGATGTTCACATCCGGTTGGTCATCATAGGCGGCGAGCAGCGCGGCCACATCGGTCAGGGTTTCTACGGGCGCGGGTTGGCCGGCGAGTGGGTGGTGGGTCATGCGGGATCTCCGTTCGAGTTGTCCTGGGGTGATGGGGTGAATCTTACGTCCGTGTCGCGGGGGGCGGGCATCCCTCCCCGTCGCGGTATCGCCGGTCGCGAGTACCAGGACAGGGCACTACGCCCATTCCTGGTGCAAACCGGAGGAAAGACAACGCTCATCCGCATCGCACAGGACGACTAAAGTCTTTACGTAACAATGCCTTACAAATATTTTGAGAATAATTAAATACCTGAGTGTATTGGTATGGAACTTGCAATATAATCAATCGCTAATTAACTAAACCGAGGAGTTTTTCATGCAAGGCAAACACGTGCTTCTGATGTCATCGATCCTGCTGACATCCACCCTCGCCATGGCGGCGGGCCAACAGATGCCCGGCTGTCATCAGTTGCTGACGGAGAAGGAGTGTGCCGAGCATCAGTCCCGGCTCGCCAGCCTGAGCAGCGCTGAGGCGCGTGAACACTATCTCGCGGAATACGAAACCGTCCGCAGGGAACGCGAGCGTTTCTGTCATTGCGCGAATGTCCCCGCGGGCTGGACGCGCATGCCGCAGAAGCACGCGATACTGAGCTTCTGATTCGAGCCGCTCAAGGCGTGGCGCGCACGTTGATGCGCACGCCCCGGCATTCGACCTGCTGACCGGCGCGTATCTTCGCGGTCTTGCGTTGTTCCGGTTGGCCGTCGATTCGAACTTCACCCGCCGCCACCAGCGCCTTGCCAGCGCCACCGCTGTCCGCGATCCCGGTCAGTTTGAGCAGATTACAGAGTTCAACGTAACTGCCACGCAATTCAAAATCAATGGTTTGCATGTTTCTTTAGATAAACAGGTTCAATGTGGACCGTCTCGGCGCCATCGGTGACCCAGATCTGGCCATCCTGGATGGTGCATTGCAGGCGCATATTCCGCTGCGCCAGGGCGGCCAGACCCTGGCTCGCTTCGGGTGCCAGACTCACCACCGTGACATTGTCCAGTTTGCCCAGTTTGACTCGGTTCTGCTCCCACCAGTTTTCAGCGGTTCGACTGCCGTAGCTGAGGATCACCACATGCTCGGCGCGGCCGCAGGCCTTGCGCGTCCATTTTTCATCCGGCAGGCCGACATCGATCCAGAGCGCGATGGCCCCGGTCAGATCGCGCAGCCAGAGATCGGGCTCGTCGTCCGCGCACATGCCCTTCGCGAAGCCCAGGTGCTCCCGCGCATGGAGGATGAAGGCCAGCAGCCGCACCATCATGCGCTCATCGGTTTCAGATGGATGCCGAGCCAGGGTGAGGAGGTGATCCGCGTAGTAATTGCGGTCCATGTCGGCGATCTGGAGATCGGCCTTGAATACGGTTGCCTTGAGTGCCATGAATGCGAACGGTTCGGAAATGACCCCACATGTTACAGGCGAGACGTTCCCGCTACCGGTACATGTCTTCCGAACAGGCTGGTGAATAGCTACCAATTGCCCGGAAAGCCATTGACGTGCGCATGCCTGGGACTTAAGTTCCCTGAGCCGCTGATTTCAGCGTGTTGATTTTCAACATTCCGCACCCCCAAGTCTGGAGAGGAGACATCCATGAATCAAAAATTCGCTACCCTGGTTTTTGCCGGCCTGACCGCCTTTGCCGTGTCCGCATGCAGCAGCGCGCCTGCTCAGGCTGACAAGGCCGCCATGGCACCCGCCGCCGCCAAGGAAGCCACCCAGCCCATGCTCTCTGAAGCCGCGAAACAGGCACTGGCCAAGGCGGAAGCGGACGTGAAACTGGCGAAAAGCCACTTCGCCCTGTGGACCACCGCTGAAAACGCCTTGAAGAGCGCGAAGGAAGCCGCGAAGGCCGGCGATAGCGGTGCCGTGATCAAGCAGGCCACCTTCGTGTCCGACCAGGTGACCCGCGGTATCGCCCAACTGTCCTACCCCTCCACCGAATTGAAGTAATCCCGCATGTTCCGCCAGGGCATGTTCATCATGCTTGCCCTGCTGGCCATGCCGGCAGGGGCGGAAATCTACAAATGGACGGATGCCCAGGGCAAGGTCCATTACGGTGATCATCCACCGAGTCATACCTCCCCCGAACAATTCGTACCCAAGGTTTCCGAAGCCGCCGAAGCGCGCGCATTGGACGCGCGTCGACGCATGGCGGATGAAGCCGCGCGCAAGCGCATCGAGGATGTGAAGCAACGGGAAGCGGAAGCCCGGGAGCAGGCCGCCAAGGCGGAAGAAGCGCAGCGCAAGGCGGAAAACTGCGGTCGCGCCCGCCGCAACCTGGAACTGCTGCAACGCGCCAACATGCGCCTGAGCGCGGTCGATGCGCAAGGCAATACCCGGGTCCTGGATGTGGCGACGCGCCAAGCGGAAATCGAGCGCGCGCAACAAATGATGCGGGAGAATTGCGCGAACTGACCACGCGCCCCGCTCGTTCTCGGACGTTAGGAGCCTGTCGGACTTTGGAATCTCCGGCTGCAAATCGACCGCGCCGGCCCCTTTTCGCTATCGGAGCCCAAAGTCCGACAGGCTCCTAGCCCGCCTCGCCGCCGCCCTTCTTCATGACCTTGCCTTCCGCCGCGCGCTGCTTGCGCACTTCCTTGGGGTCGGCGATCAGCGGTCGGTAGATCTCGACCCGGTCCTTGTCCCTTACCTCGGCATCCACCTTGGCGAGTTTGTTCCAGATGCCCAGCTTGTTCTTCGCCAGGTCGATCTCGGGAAACTCGGCCAGCAGACCGGATCGCTCCACCGCATCCCTGACCGTGGCACCCGCGTTGAGGCTGACCATGACGACCTTCTGCCGATCCTGCCGGCCATACACCACTTCGACATGAATGAGGGTTGTCATCGCGCGCCGTAGACGTGTTCCGCCCGATGCACGAATGCGTCCACCAGGCTGTTGGTGACCATGCCGAATACCGGTCCCACGACCTTCTCCAGCAGGCTGCTGGAAAACTCGTAGTGCAGTTCGAATTCGATCTTGCAGGCGGTATCCGCCAAGCGCTTGAAATGCCAGGCCCCCTCCAGTTTGCGGAACGGTCCGCTTTTCAGGGTGATGCGCATTTCCTCGGGGATGCGTTTCGGATTTTCCGTGGTGAACTGCTGCTTCACGTGCATGTAGTGCAGATGGATCGTCGCCTCGGTGATGTGCTCATCGCGCCGCAGCAATTCGGTGCCGCCGCACCAGGGCAGGAACTGGGGGTAATCTTCGACGCGATCCACCAGTTCGAACATTTCAGCCGCCGAGTAAGGGACCAGAACAGATTTCACGACTTTTGCCATAGTCGGGGCGAAGGTTGGGACGGCCCTGTAAAATAGCACGAAACAGCCCCGCCCCACCCTGCCCCCTCTCCGCCAAGCATCCATGAGCATCATCGACAACAGACAAGTCTTCCACGAGTATTTCATCGAAGAACGCTATGAGGCGGGCATCGTGCTCGAGGGCTGGGAAGTCAAGGCCATACGCGCCGGCCGGGTCCAGTTGAAGGAAGCCTACGTGGTGGTGAAACAGGAAGAGGTCTGGCTGGTCGGCTGTCACATCAGCCCGCTGCCCACGGCCTCCACCCATATCCACCCGGACCCGACCCGATCGCGCAAGCTGCTGCTGCACGGCCAGGAGATCCGCAAGCTGATCGGCAAGGTCAAGCAGGCCGGCTACACCCTGGCGCCGATCAACCTGCATTACACCAAGGGCCGCATCAAGCTGGAGATCGGGCTGGCCAAGGGCAAGAAACTGCACGACAAGCGCGCCACCGAGAAGGAACGCGAATGGCAGCGGGAAAAGGCCCGCATCCTGCGCGACAAATGAGCCACCGCGCCGCGACAGACACCCAGGCGATGCGGACGGACGCGTCCCGCCGCAAGGAGGCGGTGGTGGGAACCGATGCCCTGTTCGATTTCGACGAGATCATCGACACCCGCTCGCCCGCCGAATACGCGGAAGATCACGCCCCCGGGGCCATCAATCTGCCCGTTCTCGACAATGCCGAGCGCGCGCGCATCGGCACCCTGCACAAGCAGGCTTCGGCCTTCGACGCGAAGAAAGCCGGAGCCGCCCTGGTCTCGCGCAACATCGCCCTGCATCTGGAAACCCATTTCGCGGACAAGCCCAAGGATTACCGGCCCCTGATCTATTGCTGGCGCGGCGGCAACCGCAGCGGCGCCATGACCACCGTGCTGCGCGCCGTCGGCTGGCGGGCGGCGCAACTGGAAGGCGGCTACAAGGCGTATCGACGGCGGGTCATCGATGAACTCGAGCGTCTGCCCGGTCTGCTCGATTTTCGCGTGGTCTGCGGCCCCACCGGCGTCGGCAAGAGCCGCTTCCTGCGCGCGTTGCGTGAGACCGGTGCCCAGGTGCTCGATCTGGAGGACCTCGCCGCGCACATGGGCTCGGTGCTGGGCGCCTATCCCGGGCGTCCGCAGCCGGCGCAAAAGCGCTTCGAGAGCGACATCTGGAACGCGCTGCGCGGCTTCGACCCGACGCGACCGGTGTTCGTGGAATCGGAAAGCAAGAAGATCGGCAACCTGCACACCCCCGAGGTGTTGCTGACCCGCATGCGGGAGAGTGCCTGTCTCAATCTGAACGCCGAGATTCCGGTTCGGGTGGCCATTCTCAAGGGCGAATACACCCATTTTCTCGGCGACCCGGCCGCCCTCGGCCGCCAGCTCGATTGTCTGACCCAGCTTCAGGGGCGTGATCGGATCAATCACTGGAAGTCCCTGGCCGAGCATGGCGAGTGGGACGAACTGATCGCCGAACTCCTGATCCAGCATTACGACCCCGCCTATTCCCGTTCGCTGGGACGCAACTTCGCCCGCGCGGCGGCGGCGGAAACGCTGATGCTGCACTCCGCCTCGGATGCGGCGGTGCTGGAATTGGCCAGAACGGTGGGCGCGAACCTGCCCGTGAGAGACGGCAACTAATCGCGGTCAGGACCACTCCCACGCCCATGCCCACACGCACACTCGAACTTCCCATCGCCGGCATGACCTGCGCGGCCTGCTCCGCGCGATTGGAGAAGAATCTCAACAGGCTGGAAGGCGTCACCGCCAGCGTCAATCTGGCGATGGAAAAGGCGCGCGTGACCTTCGATCCGGCGCGCGTCGCGCCTCAGGCCATCCTTGACCAGGTTGCCCGGACCGGTTTCAGCGTGCCCTCGCAAACCCTGGATCTGGCCATCAACGGCATGACCTGCGCCTCCTGCTCTTCCCGGCTGGAAAAGGTGCTCAATGCCCAGGACGGTGTCGAGGCCCGGGTCAACCTGGCCAGCGAGAAGGCGCGGATCGCCTACCAGCCGGGTCTGATCGACGAAGCCGGCTTGTTGGCCGCCGTGGTGCGCGCCGGCTTTTCCGCCACGCCGATCACGGAATCCAGCCGCGCCGAGGAAAAGGCGCGCAAGGCGGCGGAATACCGTCGTGAGCTGGCCGTCTTCGTCATCTCCGCGCTGTTCACCCTGCCCCTGCTGGCACAGATGATCCCGATGCTCACCGGCGCCCACCATGTCGAATGGGTGCCGCCCTGGTTGCAATGGCTGCTCGCGACACCTGTGCAGTTCTGGGCCGGCAAGCGTTTCTACAGCGGCGCCTGGAACAGCCTGCGCGGCGGTGGCGCCAACATGGACGTGCTGGTCGTGCTCGGCACCAGCGCGGCCTATTTCTTCAGCATCTACATGCTGTTCCTCGACGGCCCGCTCTATTTCGAGGCCAGCGCCGCCGTGGTCACCCTCGTGCGCCTGGGCAAGCTGCTGGAGGTGCGCGCCAGGTCGCGCACCTCGACCGCCATCGAGCAACTGATCGGCCTGCAACCGCGCACCGCGCGGGTGGAACGCAATGGCGAGGCCCGCGAAATCGAAGCCGCGCTGCTCAAGACCGGGGACATCGTCCTGGTGCGCGCCGGCGAGCGCATCCCGGTCGATGGCGTGGTGCTGGAAGGGGCTTCCAGCGTCGATGAAAGCCTGCTGACCGGGGAAAGCCTGCCCTTGGTCAAGCGGACCGGCGAACGCGTCCATGCCGGCACCCAGAATCTCGACGGCCTGCTGCGGCTGCGCGCGCAGGGCGTCGGCGCCCACACCCAGTTGATGGAGATCGTGCGCCTCACCGAAGCCGCGCAGGGTTCCAAGGCCCCCATCCAGAAGCTGGCCGACCAGATATCGAGCATCTTCGTGCCCGTGGTCATGGCCATCGCCCTGGCCACCCTCGTCGGCTGGTGGTTCGCCAGCGGCGACTTCGCGCAAAGCCTGATTCCCGCCGTCGCGGTGCTGGTCATCGCCTGTCCCTGCGCCCTGGGGCTGGCCACCCCGACCGCGGTGATGGTGGGTCTGGGCCGTGGCGCGCAACTGGGCATCCTGGTGCGCTCGGCGGAAGCGCTGGAGCGGGCGGAAAAGCTGTCCGTGCTGGCCCTGGACAAGACCGGCACCCTGACCGAAGGAAAACTGGCGCTGGTCGCGGTCGAAACACTCGGCGTCAGCGACGAGGCGGAAGCACTGCGCCTGGCCGCCGCCCTGGAGCAAGGCAGCACCCACCCGCTGGCCCAGGCCTTGCTCGAAGCCGCCAGGTCGCGCGGTCTGGCCCTGCCCCCGGTGACCGCGTTCGCCAACGCCCCCGGTGACGGCGTCAGCGGCGAGGTGGAAGGCAGACGATTGCGCCTGGGCACGTCAGAGTGGGCGACACCCGCCAGTAGCCCGGATGGAATGCAATGGAATCCGGGTGAGCCGCCCGCGCGCCGGCAAACGGCCCCGGATTCCGCTGCGCTGCATCCGGGCTACGCCTCGCCCCGCCTCGCCCCGCCTTTGGCCAAGGGGGGAGTCACCCACATCTGGCTCGCCAACGAAACCGCCCTCCTCGCTCGTTTCAGCCTCGCCGATCGCCTCCGCCCCACTTCGCGGGCCGCCGTGGCGCGACTCCGCTCGCTCGGCATCCACGCCATCATGCTGACCGGCGACCAGGACGCCGCCGCCGCCGCCATCGCGGGGGAGGCCGGTATCACCGAATGGCGCTCGCGCGTGAAGCCGCGGGACAAGGCCGCCGCCATCGTCGCGCTGAAGGCCGATGGCCGGGGAGTGGGGATGGCCGGTGACGGCGTCAACGATGCCCCCGCCCTGGCCAGCGCCGATGTCAGTTTCGGCATGGCCAGCGGCTCCGACATCGCCCTGGAAGCCGCCGATATCACCCTGATGCGTTCCGATCCGGGTGGGGTCGTCGATGCCGTTGAACTGTCACGCGCGGTCATGCGAAAGATCCGCCAGAACCTGTTCTTCGCCTTCTTCTACAATGTCCTGGCGCTCCCTCTTGCCGCCGCCGGCATGCTCAATCCCGTTATCGCCGGCGCGGCGATGGCGCTGTCCTCCGTCTCCGTGGTCAGCAACTCGCTGTTGCTCAAGCGCTGGAAGCCCAACGAACCCAACCCGTGACGCGCATGCACATCGGCATCCCCAAGGAAATCAAGGACCACGAATTTCGCGTCGCGGCCACCCCGACGGGGGTCGCGGAACTGGTGCGCGGTGGTCACATGGTCAGCATCCAGACAGGCGCCGGCACGGCGGTGGGGTTCCCGGACGCGGCCTACCTGGGGGCGGGTGCGCGCGTGGTGGAAAGCCGCGACGAGGTCTACGCCGCCGATCTGGTGTTCAAGGTCAAGGAACCGCAAGCCGACGAGGTCGCGCTGATGCGTCCCGGCCAGTGGTTGTTCTGCTACCTGCATCTCGCCGCCGCGCCGGAACTCACACGCGCCCTGCTCGACCGGCAGGTGACGGCGCTGGCCTTCGAGACCGTGCTGGACAAGGCCGGCTACACACCGCTGCTGGCGCCGATGTCGCAGATCGCCGGCCGTCTCGCCATCCAGGCCGGCATGCAGGCGCTGGAGATGAAGCATGGCGGCCGTGGCGTGCTGCTCTCCGGCGTGCCCGGTGTGCCCGCCGCGAAAGTGGTGATCCTGGGCGGCGGCATGGTCGGCGCGAATGCCGCCCGCATCGCTGTCGGCATCGGCGCCGATGTAACCCTTCTGGAGCGGGGCGCGGACCGTCTGCGCGCCTTCGATGAGCAGTATGGAGGCCGCTTGAAGACCCGCTACTCGCATGAGGACAGCATCGTCGACAGTCTGAAGGATGCGGATCTGGTGGTGGCCGCCGCCTACATCCACGGCCGCCGGGCACCGCGTCTGCTGAGCCGCGAGATGCTGCGCGCCATGCCGCGCGGCGCCGCCCTGGTGGACGTCGCCATCGACCAGGGCGGCATGGCGGAAACCTCGCGCCCCACCACGCATTCCAACCCCTTCTACGTGGAAGAAGGCATCGTTCACTATTGCGTCGCCAACATGCCCGGCGCCGTCGCCCGTACCGCCACGCTGGCCCTGGCCGAGGCCACCCTGCCCTACCTGTTGCGTCTGCTCGCGCATCCCCGCGACGCGCTGGACGCCGACCCCGGGTTCGCCGCCGGCATCAACCTGGCCACCGGCCGCATCACCCATGCCGGCCTCGCGCTCGATCTGGGCGAAGAGGCCGCCGACTGGCGGGATCGGGTTCGCTGAGCCCCCGCCCTGGCGAAGACGCGTGTCAGACTGTACGTTCGCCATATCTCTTTCGCACGGCGTATGATCCCATCAGGTCTTCCATCGCATCCCGCCCATGCCCGTCACCCTGTTGATTCAGTCTCGCATCGCCACCGTGGCGATCAGTGGCGTCTGCACGCGCGAGCTGCAACACGACTTTCGCCAACATTGCGAGCGGGTGCTGGGAGACCCTGAATGCGCACAGCTGGATCTGGATCTGTCAGACATCGACTGCCTGGACAGTTCCACTCTGGGCGTGCTGCTGCTGCTCAAGGAGAAAGCCGCCGGCATGGGCAAGCCGATGCGTCTGCTCGGTGTCCATGGACAGACCTTGCGGCAATTGCGGGTGGCGAGGTTCGACAGGCTGTTCGAGCTGGACTGACCGGGCCTTCACGGCCGGCAAGACACCTGCTGCTGGCCGTCTGCCTGCTCGCGGGCGTGCTGGCCACGCCCACGCATGCGGCCGCGACATTCCCCGCGTTCCAGCGGGTCAAGGCCACCTGGCCTGCTTCCGAGGCCCGCCTGCTCGACCGCCATGGCGTCCTGCTGCAGGAACTCAGACGCGACCTGAACCGCCGCCAGACCGAGTGGACCGCGCTGGACGACGTCTCACCCGCCCTGATCGCCGCCGTCCTGCGCGCCGAGGACAGGCGCTTCTTCGCGCATGCCGGCATCGACTGGCTGGCCGCCGGCCAGGCCGCGCTCGGCAACTGGCTGAACGAGAAGCCACGCGGCGCCTCCACCCTGACCATGCAACTCGCCGCCCTGCTGGACGCACGGCACCGCGCCCGGTCGGGCCGCCGCGATGTCTCCGAGAAATGGCGACAGATGCAGGCCGCGAAGCGCCTGGAACAGACCTGGAGCAAGGCGGAGATTCTCGAGGCCTATCTCAATCTGGCGCCCTTCCGTGGCGAACTGACCGGCATCGACGCGGCGACGCGCGCCCTGTTCGACAAGCGTCCCGCCGGCTTGAGCGGGCCGGAGTCACTCCTGCTCGCGGCCCTGATCCGCGCGCCCAACGCCAGACCCGGTGAAGTGGCGCGGCGGGTCTGCGCCCTGGCGGATGGACTGCCCGGATTTCCCGATTGCGGCGCGCTGAAAGCGCTGACGCTCAACACCCTGAGCGGCCGTTATCCCATCCTGGAAGCGGCCAGCCTGGCGCCCCACCTGGGCCGCCGCCTGCTCGCCGGAGCCACGCCCGGGGCCGCGAGCGGGGACATCCGCGGCACGCTCGACGGCGATCTGCAGCGCCATGTGCGGGATACCCTGGAGCGGCAGCTCGCGTACCTGTCCGGGCGGGTAGTGAATGACGCGGCGGCCCTGGTGCTGGACAACGCCTCGGGCGACGTGCTCGCCTATGTCAGTGTCAGCGGCCGCGATTCCGATTCACCCGAGAGCGATGGCGTCCGCGCCTCGCGCCAGGCCGGATCCACCCTGAAGCCCTTCCTTTATGGCCTGGCGCTGGAACGGCGCCTGCTCACCGCCGCCTCGCCACTGGAAGACACGCCGCTCTCCTATGCCACGGCCGCGGGCCAGTACGCTCCCGAGAACTACGACCATGTGCATCGCGGCCTGGTCAGCGCCCGCGTGGCGCTGGCCGGATCGCTCAACATCCCGGCCGTGCGGACCCTGAAGCTGGTCGGGCTGGAGCCGTTCGCGGCGCATCTCGCCCGCTTCGGCTTTACCGGCCTGACCGAAGACGCCGACCATTACGGCTATGCCATCGCCCTCGGCAGCCTCGACGTCAGCCTCGAAGAACTGACCAATGCCTATCGCGCGCTGGCCAATGGCGGCGTGCTGAGCCCAATGCGTTTCCTCGCGGGAGCCAAGACCCGGCCCGGTCGGCGCGCGCAAAGCCCGGAAGCCAGTTTCCTGATCGGAGACATCCTCTCCGATCGCCAGGCCCGCGCCACCACCTTCGGCCTGGAAAACCCCCTCGCCACCCGTTTCTGGACGGCGGTGAAAACCGGCACCAGCAAGGACATGCGCGACAACTGGTGCATCGGCTATTCGTCGCGCTACACCGTGGGCGTTTGGATCGGCAACTTCTCCGGCGCAGCCATGCATGACGTCTCCGGCATCAGCGGCGCCGCCCCGGCCTGGGCCGCGATCATGCAGCGCCTGCACGCGCGGACGCCCTCGTCGCCACCCAAACCACCCAGAGGACTGACCCGAAAACTTGTCCAGCCGCCCAGCGAAGCGCCCCGGCGCGAATGGTTCCTGCCCGGCAGTGAGCCAGCCGGCATCACATGGAACATGGCGACCCCGCCGCCAGAAATCGTCAATCCCGGTGATGGCGGCATCCTGGCGCTCGACCCGGATATGCCGCCGATCCGGCAACGTCTGGTATTCCAGGCCAGCCACGCCCCGGCCGATGCCTGGTGGCAACTCGATGCAACCCGGCTGGAATCACCGGATTGGCTGCTGGAACGCGGTCGCCATGTGATTTCCCTCATGAGCCGGAATGGCCGGGTGCTGGATCAGGTGCGCTTCGAGGTACGCTGACCCGGGCAATGAGTAGAGGGGTTTCGCTATCGCTCAACCCATCCTGATCGGGCTACGGAACGCGGCAAACCTGACGCTCATGTCCAAATAACCCATAATTTCAGTCAAGCATTGCCGCAACCCGGCCACGCCCGTAAAATCGCCGGGTCTTGTCAGCAAGTCTTGTCTACTACACACCACGGAGAACAGCACATGGAACACCAACTGCCCGCCCTGCCCTACGCCAAGGATGCCCTGGCCCCCCACATGAGCGCGGAAACCTTCGACTACCACTACGCCAAGCACCATCAGGCCTATGTCACCAACCTGAACAACCTGATCAAGGGCACCGACTTCGAGAACAAGTCCCTCGAAGAGATCGTCAAGACCGCGCCGGCAGGTGGCATCTACAACAACGCCGCCCAGGTCTCCAACCACACCTTCTTCTGGAACTGCATGAAGCCCAATGGCGGCGGCGCGCCCAGCGGCGCCCT
>CAZONS010000081.1:0-12345 GCA_964581195.1 uncultured Thiobacillus sp.
CTGAGCCGGCGTCGGACCAGGGCCAGGGCCAGCGCCCCCATCGCCCCCATGGCGCCGCCCTCGGTGGGTGTCGCGATGCCCAGGAAGATGGTGCCCAGCACCAGGAAGATGAGCAGCAGGGGCGGCAGCATGGCGGTGAGCGACTTCCGCGCCAGCGCCGCGCCGCGCAGGGTGCGCGCCGCCACCGGCAACGCCGGCATGGCCCGCGGTAGCGCCAGGCTGACGACCAGCACGAAGGCGGCGTAGAGACCGGTCAGCATCAGGGCGGGAACCAGGGCGCCACGATACATGTCGCCGACCGACACCCCGAGCTGGTCGGCCAGAACGATCAGCACCAGGGATGGCGGAATGATCTGCGCCAGGGTGCCGGAGGCGGCGATGACGCCGCTGGCCAGCCGCTTGTCATAGCCATAGCGCAGCATGATGGGCAGGGAAATCAGGCCCATCGCGATCACCGACGCGGCCACCACGCCGGTGGTGGCGGCGAGCAGGGCGCCGACGAACACCACCGCGAAGGCCAGTCCGCCACGAATCGGTCCGAACAGCTGACCGACGCTGTCGAGCAATTCCTCGGCCATGCCACTCTTTTCCAGGATCAGGCCCATGAAGGTGAAGAACGGAATCGCCAGCAGGGTGGCGTTGGACATGATGCCGAAGACCCGCTCCGGCAGCGCCTGCAATTGCACGAAATCGAAATAGCCCAGTTGAATGCCGAGCAGGGCGAACAGCAGGCCATTGGCCGCGAGGGAGAAAGCCACCGGGTAGCCCAGCAGCAGGAAACCCACCAGACCGAGAAACATCAGGGGCGCCATCATGTCGAAACTCATGCCACCTCCTCCGGGCGTTCCTCATCCAGGGTGGCCTGCCCGCTCAGGACGGCGGCGCGCTTGATGACCTCGGCCACCCCCTGCAGCAGCAGCAGCGCGAAGCCGACGGGAATCGCCAGCTTGATCGGCCAGCGCAGCAGGCCGCCCGCGTCCGGCGAGGTTTCATCCACCGCCCAGGACGCCGCGAACCCCTCCCAGCCCATCCAGACCAGCAGCACGCACAGGGGCAGCAGGAACAGCAGGCCACCGAGCAGATCGATCCAGGCCCGCAGACGCGGCGAGAAGCGGCCATGCAGGATATCGATGCGGACATGACCGTTGTGCTTGAGGGTATAACCGGCACCGAGCAGAAAGATCAGGCCGAACAGATACCACTGGATTTCCAGCCAGGCGTTGGAAGAGAGATCGAAGCCATAGCGCATCACCGCGTTGCCGGCGGAAATCAGCGTGGCCAGCAGCACCAGCCACATCGAGGCGCGGCCGACCCGCTCATTGAGCGCATCGATGGCGCGGGCGAAGGCGAGGAGCGATTTCATCCAGGCGACAGAGCCGGATCCGTCACGTGGCCCGCGCAACTCATTCCCCCGCGACGGTCATGTTACCGATCAGGATCGAACCCACCCGTCGCGAGCCGCGCGTCTCCATGTCCGTGCCGATGGCGATGATGCCACCGAGCATGTCGCGCAGATTGCCGGCGATGGTGATTTCCTCGACCGGATAGGCGATCTCGCCGTTTTCCACCCAGAAGCCGGCGGCACCGCGCGAGTAATCGCCGGTGACCATGTTCAACCCCTGGCCGAGCAGTTCGGTCACCACCAGGCCGCTGCCCATCTTGTTGAGCAGACCGGCGAAATCCTGACCGGTGGAAGGCACGATCAGGTTGTGGTTACCGCCGGCGTTGCCGGTCGTCTTCATGCCCAGCTTGCGCGCGCTGTAACTGCCCAGGAAATAGCCCCGCACCACGCCATCGCGCACCACTTCCCGCTCATGCGTGGCCACGCCCTCCGCATCGAACGGCGCCGACGCCAACCCGCGCGGCAGGAAGGGGTTTTCGATCATCTGGAAGAAGGATGGAAACACCTGGCTGCCGAGGCTGTCGAGCAGGAAGGATGATTTGCGATAGAGGTGGCCGCCGGAGATCGCCGACACGAAACTGGCGATCAGGCCGGTGGCGATGGGCGCCTCGAACAGCACCGGACACTGGCGAGTGGACAGCTTGCGCGCCCGCAGGCGCCGCACCGTGCGTTCACCCGCGCGACGGCCGACCGACTCCGGACTGTCCAGATCCGCCTCGGCGCGCGCGGTGGTGTACCAGTAATCGCGCTGCATGGCGCCGCCCTCTTCGGCGATCACCGCGCAGGACAGGCTTTGCCGCGTGCTCGGATAGCCGCCGCAGAAACCCAGGCTGTTGGCATAGATGAAATGCGAGCCCTGGCTGGACAGCGAAGCCCCCTCGGAATTGTTGATGCGCGCGTCGACGGCCAGCGCCGCCGCCTCGCAGGCCTTCGCCATCGCCGTGGCGCGCTCGACATCCACCGCCCAGGGGTGATGCAGATCCAGGTCGGGCACCAATCGCGCCAACAGGGTTTCCTCGGCCAGCCCGGCGCAATCGTCCTCGGCGGTATAGCGCGCGATGGTCAGGGCCTTTTCCACGGTGCGCGCCAGCGCCGCCCGCGAGAAATCGGAGGTCGAGGCATGACCGCGCTTCTGCCCCAGATAGACCGTGACCCCGATCCCCTTGTCGCGGTTGTGCTCTATGGTCTCCACCTCGCCCTGGCGCACGGACACGCTCAAGCCACTACCTTCCGAGATTTCCGCCTCGGCGGCGGTGGCACCGCCGGCACGGGCCAGATCGAGGGTTTCGGCGGCAAGCGCCTGCAAGGTCTCGCGGGAAAAGCTGAATGGACTGTCGGACACGGTTGAACCTGACATATTGACAAAGGTCGCTATGATACCCGTCCCCGCTTTCCCGCCGCATGCCATGCACGCACACCCAGAAGACCACGACAACCACGCCGACCAGGCCGAGACACGGGTCAGCAAGACCCAGCGCAAGAACGAATCGAACGCCCTCCAGGCACTGGGGGCCGAACTCGTGAAACTCTCCCGCGAACGTCTGGAAAAGATGCAACTGCCCGACCGCCTGTTCAAGGAACTGCTGGAAGCCAAGCGGATCACCGCGAATGGCGCCATCCGCCGCCAGATGCAGTTCATCGGCAAGCTCATGCGCGATGTCGACGCCGAGCCCATCATCGAGCAACTGTCCGCCATCAAGGGCGAGTCCGCCGCCGCCAAGGCCGAGTTCCATGGCCTGGAACGCTGGCGCGAACGCCTGCTGGAAGACGACGCGGCGCTGACGGAGTGGCTGGCCGCGCACCCCGAGGCGGACATCCAACTGATGCGGCAACTGATCCGCAACGCCCGCCGCGAAGCCGCCGAGAACAAGCCCCCCAAGTCCAGCCGGCAACTGTTCCGCATGCTGCGGGACACACCGGGCTCGGACAGCGAACAGGGGCCCGCCGGGACCATTGATTGACCATTCCACCGGGGTCGCGCCCAGGATTCGACGAATATGAAACGAGCGGCACGGAGACCCGTGATTCGAGCCGCCGACAAACACCGGACGATCCTGCCGACATCCCGACGGCGGCGTCGCGGTTGTCGGGTTTTTTTACGATATTCGCCATGCAAACAATAAGTTAAGCCACCACAGCACGACATCGCCATCGGCACGACGCTTGCTTTATCCCAGGACGCATCCTGGCCCCCTCATACCCGTCGCCGTGCCACATCACCCTCCCTCATCCACCGCAAGGCCCGCTCAGCCCTCCCGGATCGCATCGCATCCCGGCGTGCTGGCCAACCTGCTCGATGCGCTCGCTGGCGCCGCCAGCCTGAGCGAGCAGGCGCGCGACTGGCTCAGGCTGGATCCGGCGCTGGTGCTGGCGATCCTGCGAGCGACGGCGCGGCCTGACACGGACCCTGGCCAGTACAGCTTCGAAGCGCTCTGCGATCAGCTCGCCCTGTCCACCCTGAAAGGCCTGGTCAGTGACGCCGCCCTCCAGCTGCTCACCCACCCGCGCGGCGCTCTGGAGGAAAAGGACTGGATACGCGCGATCTCCCTCGCGCATCTCTGCCAGGCCCTGGCGCGGCACTCCGGCTATCCCTCCCCCGATGAAGCCTGGCTGGCCGGACTCTTCTGCGACCTTCCCGGCAGCCAGGCGGCCCTGTCCACGCTGCCTTCGCGCGGCTTTCTCGCCGACGTCCCGCTCCTGCTGCGCGAACCGGCCAGTCGTCTGCGCGACGCCAGCGCCCTGCCGCGACTGGCGGCCATGGCCTGGTATCTGTTCATGCGTCGCACGCCGGATGCCGCCGATACGTTATCCTTGGACCCCTCGCCAGACCACGAATCAATTAGGGGAATGCTCCAGGAAATGGATCACTCGGTCGAAGCCCTTTCGGCTCGCGCACGCTCGGATACTCAACTGGCGGGCGCGTTCGCTCGTTTCACCCGCACGGAACTCACCACGGCGCAGATGCATGAGCACGCCGGCGCCGGCGTGCTGGCGGCGGCGCGACACCTGGCCGAGCAGGACGGTCTCTACGACCCGGTCTACCTGCGCCTGGACAAGCGCACCAGCATGCTGGAATCGCGGGACATCGGCGAAATGCGGGCGCCGCCCATCTCGATCCGGGTCGAAGGCAGCAACACCGCCGCCGTGCGCGCCCTGTTCACCCGCATGCCGGTGGTGGTCTACCGTGATGCGCCGGGTGAAACCGCCCTGCTCGACATCCAACTGGCGCGCCAGGCCGACGCCGACGGCATAGCCGCCATCCCGGTGGGCGACCAGGGCACGCGCGGCGTGCTCCTGGTATGTGGCGACCGCGAAGCCCTGGCCGAGATCGTGGCGCACCCCGAACGCTATACCCGCCTGGGCGAGCAGGCGGGTCGCGCCATCGACCGGGTCGAAACCGCCGCGGCGGCGGACACGTCCCCGCACCTGAACGGACGCGTGCGGCGAGCGGCGCATGAAATCAGCAACCCCCTGGGGATCATCAAGAACTATCTGGCCATCCTCAAGGCCAAGCTTGGCGACGAAGCCCTCATCGCCGACGAACTGCGCATCATCCATGAAGAGCTCGATCGCATCGTCCGCATCGTCCGCGCACTCACCAACGACGACGACGACAGCCTGGCTGAACTAGCGGAAGCCACCGACATCGCCGCCCTCGCCAACGACATGGTCAAGGTCACCGCCCACACCTGGCAGGAACGCGGCATCCGGGTCACGCACAGCAGCCGCCCAGGCCTGCCCCGCCTCGAATGCGACCGCGACAAGATCAAGCAGATCCTGCTCAACCTCCTGCTCAATGCGCTGGAAGCCACCCCGGACGGCGGCGAAATCCACCTCGAAACCGCGCAGATCACCAATCACAAGCGTGAACGTTTCATCGAATTCCAGATCAAGGACTCCGGCCCCGGCATCAGCGCCGAACTGGAACAACAACTGTTCGACCCCATGGCCACAGCCAAGGGCGATGGCCATGCCGGGCTCGGCCTCACCATCGTAAAGACACTTACAGAGAACATGGGCGGCAGCATCGCCTACAAAAGCAGTTCCTCCGGCACCACGTTCCAGCTACTATTCCCGCTTGGATAGCCAACGCGGATCTAAGGGCATCCACCTTGACCTAACCCTTAAGGCTGCCGGTGCCCACCACACTCGAACATGCAACCGCCCTAGTCAGCTTGCTCATCGTCGAGGATGAGCCGCGCTACCTGGAAAGCGCGCGACTGCTGCTGACCCGCCACCTGCATCACATCGACACCGCCATGAACGCCGCCCAGGCGCACGCCTGTCTGGCCCGGCAGGCCTATGACCTCGTCCTGCTCGACCTGCGCCTGCCCGACAGCAGCGGCCATGAACTCATGGCCCACCTGCGCGAACACCACCCCGGCAGTCTGATCATCATCCTGAGCGGCGACAGCCGGATCGACTCCGCGATCCACTGCATCCGCCTCGGCGCCTACGACTACCTGCGCAAACCCTGCGAACCGGAAGAACTGGTCAACACCGTGCGCAACGCGGCGCAGAAGGTCAGGCTCGCCCAGGAAAACAAGCGCATGTTGCAGCAACTCGAACATTCCGAGGAATGGCACCGCCTGCTCGTCAATACCTCACCCGACGTGATCTACACCCTGGATGCCGAAGGCCGCTTCACCTTCCTCAACGAACGCGTCAGCCAGGTACTGGGCTATGCCCCGGATGAACTGGTCGGACAACGCTACGAAGCCATCGTCCCGGACGATGAACTGGAAAACGCCCGCTACCACTTCAACGAGCGCCGCACCGGCGACCGCGCCACCCACAACACCGAGGTCCGGCTCAAGCGCAAGGCAGACCTGCTCAGCGCCAGCAACGAACCGGTCGTGGTCTTCGAGATCTCCGCCATGGGCATGTACCGCCCGCGCGCCGATGGCCGTGGCGAATTCCTCGGCACCTACGGCGTCGCGCGCGACATCAGCGCCCGCAAGCAGGCCGAAGCCACGGTCACCTTCCAGGCCTATCACGACCTCCTCACCGGCCTGCCCAACCGCGCCCTGTTCAACGACCGCGTACGCCAGGCCATCTCCCAGGCCCGCCGCCATGGCCAGGCCCTCGCGGTCATGTTCCTGGACATGGACCGGTTCAAGGTGGTGAACGACACCCTCGGCCACCTGGTCGGCGACGGCCTCCTGCAAGGCATGACGCAACGCCTGCGCGACAGCCTGCGCGAAGGCGACACCCTCGCGCGCATCGGCGGCGACGAATTCATGCTGCTGCTGCCGCACGTCCGCTCGCGCGACAACGCCGCCTTCATCGCCCAGAAAATCCTCGCCTCCCTGCAACAACCCTTCCTGATCGACAGCCACGAAATCTATTCCGGCATGAGCATCGGCATCGCCCTCTACCCGGACGACGGCGACAACCTGGAAACCCTGGTCAAACACGCCGACCTGGCCATGTACCACGCCAAGGACAACGGCCGGAACGACTACCGCTTCTTCACCCACGAACTGAACCACACCCTGACCGGCCGCCTGGCGATGGAAAACGACATGCGCCACGCCATCACCCGAGGCGAATTCGAGATGTACTACCAGCCGCAGGTGGACATCCATAGCCAGCGCATCCGCGGCATGGAAGCCCTGATCCGCTGGCACCACCCGGAACGCGGCATGATCTCGCCCGCCGAATTCATCCCCATCGCGGAAGAATGCGGCCTCATCGCCCCGATCAGCGAATGGGTGCTGGACGCCGCCTGCAAACAGGCCAAGACCTGGCGCGACAGCCAGTTTCCACCGATCAGTCTGGGCGTGAACCTGTCCGCGCGTCAGATCGAGCACCCGCATTTCGTGGACAGATTCATCCAGTCCCTGAAAGACAACGGCGTCGACGGGAAAGGCATCGAAATCGAACTCACCGAAAGCACCCTGATGCGCGACATGGAAGGCGCCATCGAGAAACTGCGCCGCCTCGCGGAACAGGGCGTGGAAATCTCCATCGACGACTTCGGCACCGGCTACTCCTCCCTCTCCTACCTGAAAAAGCTGCCGGTCCACACCCTCAAGATCGACCGCAGTTTCATTCACGACCTGGTCGCCCCCAGCAACGGCAGCACCATCGTCGCCGGCATCACCGCCATGGCCAAGGGCCTGCACCTGAACGTCGTCGCCGAAGGCGTCGAAACCCGCACCCAGCTCGATTACCTCGAATCGATCGGCTGCGACTCCTACCAGGGCTACCTGTTCAGCCGCCCAGTCGCCGCCAGCGACGCCACCGGACTACTGCAGTCACACTGAGGCGCTCGCCGCACCCGCCTTCACCTCGGCCATCATGCCGCGATAGACGGCTGTTGAAATGTGCCGCGGCGTACACAAGCGTGCTCATCAATATGACCTATTCCCTCCACGGAAACAGGACTACTCGTTCTCACTCCGGAAGCGCACATGAGTGGGAATCCACTGGATTTCAACAAGAGCCGATTTTTCCAAGGGCACGCGAGGGAAGTTTTTTAAGGCCGGCGCCAAGCTCAATCTGCCGGTGTATCTCGATGACCAGGTGCAGTCCCGACTGGCCGCACTGGCCAATGCCAAGGGCGTGGACTTCTCGGCGCTGGTCAATGATCTGCTCAAGAAGGATATCGAACTCATCGAGATGGCGCGGTAATCGGCGCGCCGCATCCGCATAAGCAGAAGGGCCGCAGCGCGGCCCTTCTCACATCAGCAGCTACCGCGCGCAGCGCGGTGGGCGGGGTTTTGTTCCTTACCTACGGGGTAACGAGCAATTCTTCTTCCATTCAACAAGCTTGCTCAGTAGGAAGCGATCAATTTGCGGGTACAGCGGCAGGTTGTCCTTCTGAATCTGGTAATCGAGGATGAAGCCATCGAGAACCGTAACGCGCCGACAGGAATGCAGCGTGTGTCCCACAAACTTACCCGCAGAGATCGTTTCGGACAGGCAGGTGGCGACAACCACGGAATTGGGCTCCGGCAACGGTTCTCGGCGATCAGGAGCACGATTCAGGACATTCGAGTAATCGTCCGCAGCAGCGCACTTCACCTCGAACAGATCACTCTGGTGCAGGGGGGTAGCGGCCACGCCAACGCAGCGGCCACTTGCCGACCACTCATCCGACAAATTCCGAGCACGCATTGCGGGTCCGAGACGACGAGAATCAGGTACGCTCAACAAGCCGATGCTCCCGCCCAGCGTATTAACGTGACGGAGGCCATCTAACTCCGGGCGTACCCTGAACGTCCCAGTATCAAGGTGACTCTGAACCTGACTCGCTCCGAACAAGAAAGCAAATCCTGGCGTGCGACCAGATCCAACGGCAAGATCGGTCGATTCGTCGTTATCCGGAATCAGATCGGGATCCAAGTCCGACGACGGTACACAAAGAACCGCCTTACCATTCACGCCGAACTCGCGATACGCAACTCGATCAGTTGCATTAACCGCAAACAACCCAACGAACCCGAAAAGCATGGTGACAACGGCCCACCGTGCATAGGTCGATGCTGTTCGTTTAGCTTTGCACATATGGGTTCGTTACGGCGCGCAGAGTGTGCACCAGAGGCCACGCGGAACTACATCGAATGATTTTCCGAATGGCGTACCGCCAAAGGTACTGGGCGGAAGACCATACTTGCTAAATTCGGTCCAATGATAGTCACGAATCGCATTGGCGCTTGGGAACGCCGCAGCCGCTTCGCTTTGCGGCAGCAGATTTGCATAATCGTTTGCCAGGTTCAACGGTATCGTCGACTGCACTAGCGTGTTTGTCTCGGCAAAACTATAGCCATTGGCAAGCAACGCTTTCCTGAGAACGGCCGACGGTCCCGGCTCCTCGCCAGTCGCTATGCCGTAAAACCGACACGCATTAAGGTCGCCGCCACGACAGGCCTCCGTGTAGTAACCACGGAAGTCGCCTCGATCAAGGTAAGCCCTTTCTTCCGATGTCGTCCAGCACCCGTTGTGCGCACAATGATTAAAGAGATACCCGAACGCCGCCGTTTGCGCCCCATTTCCGAACTTTCCGCCACCGAGTATAGAAGCTGTGCCGCCAATTACAGACTGTATAACAAGATTACCGGCACCTCCGTAATCTCCGACTGGCCCTATGGCGGCGGGAAAAGCAGCTGAGAGAGCGCCAGCTCCACATTCACCTCCACCAGCCGCAGTCGAAGCGCACCCTACCACGGTATGCCCGGCGACATTTCCCCAAGTTCCACTGTGCCACCGGTCTCCAATCGCAGTAAATGCATGTGTGGTCCCAAGAGACAACACCCCACTCCATGCCGCCTTGGTAACTGAACCGGTGGCCTGATAGCGGTAATAGGAGGAATAAGCCGCCGCCCCGTAAGAGCCTCCCCAGTAGGCAGCCGCAATATAGCCAATAGTATAGGCGGTTTGACTGGACATTATAAATCGGTCCACCTGGGTCTGCCCTGGTTGGCTATGGAAGGTGTTCATATCAAAGCTCGGTATTCCCGTTGGTGGCACCGAAGCTCGTAGCAAGTCTTTCAAACCGAAATACCCAGTCGGATCAGTAAAGATAAGTGGATTATTCCCCACATAGGAATAGCGGTTATAGCTTTGCAGGTCATACGGGTTCTGGATGGTTGGGTCCGCGCTCATGAACCGGCCCAGGAGCGGGTCGTAGATGCGCCCGTTCATGTGGATCAAGCCCAATTCGTCCAGGTGCTCGTGGTTGGTGTAACCCCGCTCGGTCTCCTGGCCGTGGATCGTGTCGTTCGGGTCCACCGTGCCGTTCGGGAAGCGCCGCTTGCCGAACGGTTCGTAGGCAAGGCGCTCGACCACGACCCCGTCTTCGTCGGTCACCGCTGCCGTACTGCCCAGGTTGTCGCGGTGGAAGTAGCGCACGCTGGTGACGCCATTCCGGATCTTGAGCATCGCCACCACCTGTCCGCCGGCGGTGATGTAGTGGCGTTGTTCCACAATGCCATTGTTGTCCGTCTCCTGTTCGAAGGAGAGCCCGCCGCTGTTGTCCGGGTGGAGGTAGAGGGTGGTGCCGCTGGCCGAGGAGATCATCTTGACCCGCTGATGCTCGGGCCCGTAGAGGTAGTGCTGGTCGAGCGGCCCCGAGGCCAGCAGGCTCGGCATGTTGAAGCTGGTGTACTCCTCGAAGCGATTGTCGCTGTCGAAGAGGTTGCCGTTTGCGTCGTAATGGTAGTGGTTGCTGCCGGCCGGGCCGCCGCTGATCGCTGTGACCGCATGCGGCTTGTTATTGGTGCCGCCGTAGCTGTAGTTGCCGACATCGCTGCGATAGGTGATGTTGCCGAGGGCATCGTAGTTGTAGTTGGTGGTGACGATGTCGGCGCCGGGGAAGTTGACCTGAGCGGTCTTGAGCCGGTTGAGGGTGTCGAAGGTGAAGCTTTCGCTCAAGTTCTGGTTGCTGTCGCTACGGGTCTGAATGTTGCCCAGGCTGTCGTACTGGTAGCTCAGAGCGAGCACACCGTTGCCGGCACCGGCGTAGAGGTTCTTGATCTGGCCGCTGCCGGGGTCGTAGACCTGCTGGGTGACGACGTTGTTGCCGTAGGTCTGTTGCACCAGATGGCCCTCGGCGTCGCGGCTGTCGGCTTGCCAGTAGAGGTCGTCGTTCTGGGCGTTGCGGACTTCCTTCAGGTAGCCGAGGTCGGTGTAGATATAACTCACGCCGACGCCACTGGGTCCGGCCGGGGTGTTCCAGGTTTGGGTGGCAACCCGGCCGTTGGGGTAATAGGTTGTTAATTGGTAGTAGTAGTCGAAGATGCCGATCTTGGTACTGGTGCTTCTGGGCCGGCCAAGGCTGTCGTAGTCATGGGTGCGCTCATAGCCGTTGTCCGCGCTGGCCCGGCAGAGCTTGCCGATACCACGGTTGCAGTCATCGAAGGTCCAGGTGGAGACGAGATCGAGCTCGGCGCGCCGGGTCATGCGGCCGAGCTTGTCGTAGGTCAGGGTGCTGACTTGGCTCTTGGCGTCGGTCTGCTGGACCAATTGGCCGAGGGCGTCGTAGACGTAGCTCCAGCTGCCCATGTCGGGGTCGTCCATCGCGATCTTGCGGCCGCGTAGGTCGTAGCTGAGCGTGGTGGCGTTGCCGTTGGGGTCGATGGTACGGACGAGATTGCCGAAGGGGTCGTGCTGGTAGGTGATGCTGTTGTTGAGGGCGTCGGTGACCCGTACGATCTGGCCCTGGCTGTTCTTGACTGTGGTCTTGGCGTGGCCGAGAGCGTCGGTGACGGTGGTGCTGAGGCCGTTGTAGGCCTTCGTCGTCGTGGCCGTGGTGGGGGTACCGCCGTTCAGGGTGGGGTAGGTTTCGCTAATGACCCGGCCCAGGGCATCGTAGCTATAGACCGTCCAGTAGGCGGTCTGGCCGTTGGCGTAGGGGCGGCTGATTCGCCAAACCCGGCCCAGGCTGTCGTACTGGGTATCCTGGTAGACATTGGCGCCGGGGCTGCCGCCAAGATCATTGCCCTGGGTTTCAGTGCGAATCTCGCGACCCAGGCTGTCGTAATAGGTCTTGGTCCAGGGGCCGGTGGCGGTGACGCCATTGGCGGCGAGCGGCGTCACCTGGATGAGGTATTTGACGCTGTTGCCGCTGACGTAGGGGCAGCTGTCGGTGCCGCCATTCACTCCCGCGCAGTAGCGGTAGGACCATTGGGTCTGGGTGCCGTCGGCACGGATCTCGAGGGTCTTGCGGCCGAAGCCGTCGTATTGCCACTGGGTGGTGAGATAGTTGGGGCCGGTGAGTGTGGTGACCGCGCCGAAACGGGCGTCGAAGGTCTTGGTTTCGCTCTGATTGAGGG
This sequence comes from uncultured Thiobacillus sp., assembly GCA_964581195.1. Classification (GTDB taxonomy): domain Bacteria; phylum Pseudomonadota; class Gammaproteobacteria; order Burkholderiales; family Thiobacillaceae; genus PFJX01. Next base: position 12,181 of record CAZONS010000081.1, read on the forward strand.
CATTCTCGCGGGTGAGTGGGAACTGGCCGTTGACGTCATAGCCAGTGGTGGTGGTGCGTGCCTCGATGATGGCCGGGTCACCGACGGCGGGGGCAGAGGTTTCTTTGTTCTCGGGGGTGCTACTGGCGCTGCCGTTGCAGTTGCGCGTGGTGCTCGCGGTCTTGT
>CAZONS010000082.1:0-12308 GCA_964581195.1 uncultured Thiobacillus sp.
ATCGCTCTGGCGATCCAGACGGCTGCCATCAATGGCTCCGGCAGCAACAACGAGCCGACCGGCCTGCTCAACACCTCCGGCATCGGTTCCGTCGCCGGCGGCGACAACGGCGCCGCGCCGACCTACGACCACATGGTGGATCTGGAATCGGCCATCGCCATCGCCAACGCCGATGCCGGCACCATGGCCTACCTCACCAACGCCAAGGTGCGCGGCAAGCTGCGCAAGACGCAGGAGTTCGCCAGCACCAACGGCAAGGCCGTCTGGACCTCGGGCCGTGAGCGCGGCATGGGCGAGGTGCTCGGCTACGACGCCGTGGTGACCAATGCCGTGCCGAGCACCCTGACCAAGGGCACGGCGAACGGCGTCTGCTCGGCGATCGCCTACGGCAACTGGGCCGACCTGCTGATCGGCATGTGGGGCGGCCTCGACGTGATGCTCGATCCCTACACCGGCGCCACCTCCGGCACCAAGCGCGTCGTCGCCCTGCAGGACGTCGATATCGCCGCCCGTCGCGTCGCCAGCTTCGCGGCCATGAAGGACGCGCTCACCGCATAACTCCCCGCCCGCAGCAACCGCACCCCCCGGCTTCGGCCGGGGGCACTGCGGCCCCAGGCGACCACTGAAAGGAAACCGACATGCCCAAGCAACTCGTCATCGAACCCTGCCTCATCAACCACGGCGACGACCGTGGCGGCGTCGACTACGCCACCGGCGACATCGTCGACGTGCCCAAGGACACGGCGAACACGCTGGCCCGCGCCGGCCGCACGCTCTACATCGACAAGAAGGAAGATCCGGACAAGCACGGCCGCTACACCGCCACGCGCGACATGATCGCCGCCGCCCAGGAGATGGCCAAGGCCAAGGTGAAGGCAAAGGCCGAACCGAAGGCGCCCGTAACTCCGCCGCCGGCTGCCTGATCTACCGATGAACTTCGCCGCCGACCTCGCCTTGCAGTACGCCGACTTCGGTCTGCCAGCCACGCATCATCCCGTGGCCGGCGGTGCCGATGTCGTCGGCCAGGCGATCATCGACATGCCCGGCATGACGGTGATCGGCGGCGAGATCCTCGCCACCGACTACAGCCTGCGCTATCCCGTCGCCACCTTCCCGGTGGTGCGGCGCGGCGACACCTTTGCGGTCGGCGGTGTCACCTACACCGTGCGCGAAGCCCCGCAGCCTGTTGGCGTGGATGGCCTCGAGCACATCGTTCCCCTGGCGCGTACCTGACATGGCCGCCTCCGTCGTCGAACAGATCCTCGCCCGCGTGGCTGCCGCACTGGCCGGTGCCACCGATGCCGGCGCGCGCGTCTATCGCGGTCGCGCCGATGCCTTCGATACCGAGGAGATCCCCGCGCTCAACCTGCGGCGCGCATCGAGCAGCACGGAAACCGTTGGCAACAACGGCGCGCGCATGCTGGTCGAGTTCGACATCGAGCATATCGTCGATGACAACAACGCCGCCTGGGAAACCGCCGCCGATGCGCTGCACATGCAGGTGCATGGCGTACTGGCCAATGACGCACCGCTCGCCACCCTTGGGCGCGGTCTGCGCTGCACCGGCACCGACGCCCAGGGCGATAGCGCCGACCGCGTCATCGGTCGCCTGACGGCCAGCTATCAAATGCAAGTTTTCGTTCGTCCGGGCGACCTCACCCGGCCCATCAACTAGGAGACCATCATGATCAACTTCGGCGCCGGAAAACTGATTGCCGTCCCCACCAACCTGGCCGACGGCACGGCTATCGCCAACCCCACGCCCGTGGTGCTCGGCACCATGCAGGACATTAGCCTCGACCTGTCGGTCGAGATGAAGAGCCTCTACGGCTCGAAGCGCTACCCGATCGCCGTCGGGCAGGGCAAGGGCAAGACCGAGATCAAGGCCAAGTATGCCGAGATCGACGGCGGCATCCTGGGCAGCCTGTTCTTCGGCAAGACGGCCAGCGCCGGCGTCAAGGCCGCCGTGTTCGACTTCGCCGCGACCATCCCGGCTACGCCGTACCAGCTCACCATCGACCCGCCGGGCACCGGCACCTTCGTCACCGACCTCGGCGTTTTCAACGCCACCACGGGCGCGCAGCTCACCCGCGTAGCCAGCGCCCCGGCCACCGGCGAATACTCGGTGAATACCACTACCGGCGTTTACACCTTCGCATCGGCCGACGAAGGCGACAGCATCAAGATCAGCTACGAGTACAGCGACACCACTGGCGGCCAGATCTGGACGCTGACCAACGAGACCATGGGCTATACGCCGAGCTTCACGCTGCTGTTGCAGAACGGCTACGACGGCAAGAACCTGGTGTGCAAGCTGAACCGCTGCGTCTCTGGCAAGCTCTCGCTGCCGCTCAAGTCCGACGATTTCGCCATCTACGACTTCGAGGCCGAAGCCTTCGCCGACGCCGCTGGCAACCTCGGCTACATCTGCCTGTTCTGATGGGGGCCGCCGTGACGCAAACCATCACCCTGGCCGGCAAGTCTTATGACGTTTCCCCGCTGTCGCTCGGCAAGCTCAAGAAGGTCATCCCCGCCTTCAACCGTGCCGGTGCGGCCTTTGCCGCCGGCATCGTCGATGAGGCGGCCATGCAGGATGTCGTGGTCATCCTGTCCGGCGCGTTGAATCTTGACGCCGATGCCGTGGAGGCACTGCCGGCCACCATGGATGAGCTGGTCGCCTCCATCGACGTGATCGCCGCTGTCTGCGGCCTCAAGCCGGCGCCGGATGGTTCCGCAGCGGGGGAGGCCGTGCGGGCGGTGGCTTCGATTGGGACGAACTCTACGCCTGGCTGATCACAGCCACCGGCTGGACATGGGACCACATCGACCAATGCGTGACGCTGCCACAAGTCGAAGCTCTGTCGCGCTATTGGTCGATCATTCCGCCGCCCGCCATTCAACTCAAGCGCATCGCCCTGGCGCTCGGCATTCCCGAGCCGCGCGTGCAGACGTCTACGCGCACGCCGCAGGATGCCTTGCGCGAGGCCGCCTCGGCGGGCTTCCCCGTCATGGAAGGCCGTCCCGATGACCCCTTGCTGGACTTCCTGGAGCTCTGAACGTGTCTAACGACAACACCGCCAACATTACCGTTGACGGCAATGTTTCGCCGCTACGACAGAAGCTACGCGAGGCCGGCAACTACTTCAAAGAGTTCGGCGCGGGCGCTGAAGTAGCCACTGGTCGCATCGGTATTGCCGTCACGAAACTTCAGGCCAGCTTTGCCGCTCTTGGTGTGGCAATTTCCGCCGGCGCCATGGTGGCGTTCACCAAGCAGGCCATCGATGCGGCTGACAACCTGGGCAAGCTATCGCAGAAGATCGGTATCAGCGTCGAGGACTTGGCTGGCCTCGATCACGCCGCGAAGCTATCGGATATCAGCACCGACCAGCTAGGCAACGGCGTCAAGCAACTGTCCCGCTTTATGGGCGAGTACGGTGACCGACTGAAAGCGGCGGGCATTACCGCGACTGATGCGAAGGGTGTCCTGCTGCAGGTGGCGGATGCCTTCGCACAGATGCCGGATGGCGTGAAAAAGACGGCGATTGCCATGGAGATTTTTGGCAAATCCGGCGCCGACATGATCCCGTTACTCAATGGCGGTGCGGCATCAATTCGGGAGGTGATGGCAGAGGGGCAGCGCCTTAACCCGGTCACCGCCGAACTGGCCAAGAACGCAGAAACCTACAACGACACAATGACGCGCCTCAGGAGTACGCTCGGCGGCGTTGGTGTGGCGATTGCGAATGATGTGTTGCCGCCGTTGATCTCCCTGACCGGCCGCCTGCAGCAGGCGACCGCTCCCGGCCTGATCGAAGGATTCAAGACCCGCTGGATGGCGGCCTTCAAGGGCATGGCAGCGGGCATCAACGAGATGCTGGCGGCTAGCGAGGAGTTCCTGGCAAAGATCACCTTTGGCAAGGTGGCCGAAAACCATCTCAAGCAGGCGCTGGCTTATCGTGACGCTGCCAAGCGCATTTATGTCGAGATGGCGGCGTTGTCGCCACCGCCAGCGGCGGCCGCGCCAAAAGACACCTCGCCGCCAGCGAAAACGAATCTTTCATCACTGCTCGGCCCGGCATCAAAGGGCGAGAAAGACAAGGGCACGACTGACCCTAGCCGCATGGCGACGTATGAGGCGGTGCTGGCTGCGAAGAAGAACGCCTTCGAGCAAGAAAACGTCCTGCGCCAGTTCAGCAAGGAACAGGAGCTCGCCTACTGGCGCGAGCTGACTCAGGCTTACACCTTGAGCAGCGGTGACCAGTTGGCGATCGCCCGAAAAACGGCCACCCTGGAGCTGGAGATTCGTCGCCAGTCGGCAAAAGAAAAGCGCGACCTCGATGCGGTAGAAATCGAGAGCCGCCGCGCCGCCGCACTGGCGCTGATTCAAACCGACGAGCAGCGCGCTACCTTTGCGCGGGAGAACGGCGCCATCACACAGCGCGAACTGATTGCCCTTGAGGAGGAGTTCGCTCGCCGTCGTTATGAGATCGAGAGTCAGGCGGTTGCTGATCGGATCGTCCTGACTGAAAACGATCCCAGCCAGAACGCCGCCGCGCTCGCCCAACTCAACGCGCGGAAGCTGGAGCTGGAGCGTGACTACCACCTGCGCCGTGGCGAATTGCAGCAACAGTCCGTGGTGGAGAGCGAAGCAATCTGGCGTTCGTTCACCGACACAATTGCCGGCCTGTGGGACAAGGGCATCAATGCTCTGATGAATGGCACGCTCACATGGAGCAACGCCTTCCGGGCCATCGGTGCCGAGATGGTGTCGTGGTTTGCCACCAATGTGGTGGGCAAGGAAGTCAAGGAATGGATCGCCGGCAAGGCCAAGATGCTGGCCGTCAAGCTCGGTTTTGCCCAGGCAAACGAGGCAATCGAGACGGCCTCGGCCGCGAAGGCTGTGACGACGGCAACTACATCGGCCGCGCCTATTGTCGGCGCCAATGCCGCCAAGGCCGGCTCTGAGGCGGCCGGCGCTGTTGCCGGCATTCCTGGTGTCGGCCCATGGATGGCCATGGCGGCCATGGCCATGGTGTTTGCCGGCGTCATGGGCCTGCTGAATCGCAAATCTGCTGCCGGCGGTTATGACATCCCGCATGGGATCAACCCGCTGACTCAGCTTCACGAAGAGGAGATGGTGTTGCCGCAGAAATACGCCAACGTGATTCGCGGCATGGCGGCGGGCGGTGCGGCCGAAGCGGGCGGCGGTGGCGACGTGCACATCCATGCCCGCAGCGATGCCGACGTGGTGCGCGTCGGCGACATGAAAAAGCTGCTGCGCTCGATGAAGCGCAACTTCGTGGACGTCAAATGAGCAACGCCGTCTTTCCTTCGCTGCCCGGCCTCAAGTGGGGAAGCCGCAAGACCCCGCGCTTCTCCACCATCGTGCGCCGTGCGGTGTCCGGCAAGGAAGTGCGTGCCGCGCGCATGAGCTATCCGCTGTGGGATTTCTCCACCAGCTACGAAGTCCTGCGCGCCGGCGTCGAGGCCGAGTTGCAGACGCTGGTGGATTTCTTCCTGGCGCGCAAGGGCTCTTTCGATTCCTTCCTCTTCATCGACCCGAGCGATTGCGTTGCGGCCGGCCAGCAGTTTGGTCTCGGCGATGGTGTGACCACGCAATTCCAGCTGGTGCGCTCGCTGGTGTCCGGTGGCTTCCTCGAGCCGGTGATGAACCTCAACGGCGCGCCCACGCTCTACGCGGCCGGCGTCGAGCAGACCTCCGGCTATACCGTCTCATCGACCGGCATGGTCAGCTTTTCGGTGGCGCCGGCCGGCGGCGCCGTGCTCACCTGGAGCGGCGCGTTCTATTTCCGCTGCCGCTTCTCGCGCGACACCACCGACTTCGACAACTTCCTGCAGGATCTGTGGGAAGCGAAGAAGGTCGAGCTGGTCGGCTGCCTGGGGACCAAGATATGAAAAGCGCGCCGCCCGAGCTCGTCGCGCTGCTGGCCACCGGCCGCTTCGTGTTCGCCGAGCTGTTCACGCTCACCCAGGTGGATGGCACGATCTACCGTCGCACCAATGCCGACGTGGATGTCTCGTGGGAGGGGCATACCTTCGAGGCGGCCGGGCCGGTCATCGAGCGCGGCAACATTCGTCATGCCACCGGCGTCGAGGTCGATACGATGGACCTCACCATCCTCGCCGACATCGACCAGCACCGGATCGCCGGCCTGCCGTATCCGCACTACGCCCGTAATGGCGGCTTCGACGGCACGCGCGTGCTGGTGCAGCGCGCCTACATGGCCGACTGGAATTCCGCACCCGTCGGTGCCCTGATCAAGTTCTCCGGCCGCGTCTCGGACGTGACGCCGTCGCGCACGAAGATCAGCCTGGCCGTGAAGTCCGACATCGAGCTGCTCAACGCCAAGATGCCGCGCAACCTCTACCAGGCGCCGTGCCTGCACACGCTGTTCGATGGCGGCTGCGGCTTGAGCAAGGCGGCTTTTGCTGTCGCTGGCGCCGTCGCGTCCGGCAGCACGCCGACGCGCATCGCCTGCGGGCTGGCCCAGGCGGCAGGCTGGTTCGATCAGGGCACGATCACCTTCACCAGCGGCGACAACGCCGGCGTCACGCGCACGGTCAAGAGCTACACGCCGGGCGTCTTCAACCAGTCGCTGCCCTTGCCGGCTGTGCCGTCGGTCGGCGATACCTTCAATGCTTACCCCGGCTGCGACCGCACCCAGGCCACCTGTACCGCCAAGTTCGCCAACGTGGCCAGCTTCCGCGCCACGCCCTACGTGCCGATCCCGGAGACCGCGCTATGAGCGAGCTGGCCGAACGTCGGGCGGTATTGGCCGAGGCGCGCGCCTGGTTGCGCACGCCCTGGCACCACGAGGCGCGCGTCAAGGGCGCCGGCGTCGATTGCGCCAACTTCCTGATCGCCGTCTATGCTGCCTGCGGTCTGGTTCCGGAGTTCCAGCCCGAGCACTACCCGGCCGACTGGATGCTGCACCGGAGCGAGCAGAAGTTCCTGCGCTACCTGCTCCAGTACGCTGCGCCGGTGCAGGTGGCGCTGCCGGGCGACATCGCCATGTTCTCGTTCGGCCGTACCGATTCGCACGGCGCCATCGTCGTCGAGTGGCCGCAAATTATTCATGCCTACCGCCCCGAGCGTGGCGTGGTGCTGACCGGCGTCACCGGCGACCTGGCGGAACGCTTCGCCGGCTTCTATCGGCTCAAGACCTGGGCGCCCGAGGTGGCAATCGGAGGGACGCCATGAGCGGCCTGTTCGGTGGTGGCGGCCAGACCATCTCGACCTCGTCGCCGATGCTCGGCGCCCTGCGGGTGCAGACGTCTGCATTCGGCATGGCCATCCCCGCCGTGTGGGGCAAGACCCGCATTCCCGGCAACCTGATCTGGTATGCCGACTTCAAGGCCATCCCGCACACCACTACGACCAGCAGCGGCGGCGGTGGCGGCAAGGGCGGTGGTGAAGTGACCAGCAGCAACACCACTTACACCTACCAGACGGCGGTGGCCATCGGCCTGTGTGAAGGCCCCATCAACGGCATCGGCGCGGCCTGGGCCGGCAAGTCGCAGAACACGCTGGCCGATCTCGGCCTGACGGCCTTCCTCGGCACCTATCCGCAGTCGCCCTGGGGCTACCTGCAGACCTATCATCCCGACCAGGCCATCGGCTACCAGGGCATTGCCTACGTGGCCGGCGCCAGCTACAACCTCGGCGACAGCGCCGACCTGCCGAACCACACCTTCGAGGTGCTGGCGCGCGCGCCGTTCAACGTCGGCGCCGGCATCTACGATGCCAATCCGAAGGACTTCCTGACCGAGCTGCTCACCGCCGAGCACTTCGGCGCTGGCTTCCCGAGCGCCAAGCTCGGCGACCTGACGCAGTACAGCGACTACTGCGTGGCCCTCGGCCTGTTCCTGAGCCCGGCGCTGGCCGAGCAGAAGCCGGCGCAGGAGCACGTCGCCGAGCTGGCCAAGCTCACCAACGCCGAGCCGGTGTGGTCGGAGGGCGTGCTCAAGATGATCCCCTACGGCGACGAGGTGGTGAGCGGCAACGGCGCCACCTTCACGCCGAACGTCACGCCGGTCTATGACCTGTCGGACGATGACTTCCAGGCGCCTGAAGGCGAAGACCCGGTGCGCCTGGTGCGCAAGACACAGGCCGACGCCTTCAACCGCGTGCAGATCGAGTTCCTCGATCGGGCCAACCAGTACAACGTCGATATCGCCGAGGCGAAGGACCAGGCCAATATCGAGCTCTTCGGTCTGCGGCCGATGGACCCGATCAAGGCGCACTGGATCTGCGAGCGCGAAGTCGCCGATCTCGTCGCCTGGCTGGTCCTGCAGCGTGTGCTCTACGTGCGCAACGAGTACGAGTTCGAGCTGCCGTTCAACTATGACCTGCTGGAGCCGATGGATCTGGTGACGCTTACCGATCCCGGCCTCGGTCTCGATCTGACGCCGGTGCGCATCAAGTCCATCGACGACGATGCCGACGAGGTGCTCAAGGTGGTGGCCGAGGAGTTCCCGGCCGGCGTGGCGACGGCCACTCGCTATCCGTCGCAGGCCGGCGCTGGCTACTCGGTCAACTACAACGTCGCTCCCGGCAACGTCAATGCGCCGGTGATCTTCGAGCCGCCGCTGCAACTCACTGTGTCGAGCCAGACCGAGATCTGGATCGCGGTGTCGGGCGACGCCGAGTGGGGCGGCTGTGAAGTGTGGGCGAGCGATGACGACGCCACCTATCGCCGCGTCGGTACCGTCTATGGCAGCGCCAGACACGGCGTGCTCACGGCCGCCCTGGCGAGCGGAGCCGATCCCGATGCCGTTAATACGCTGGCGGTGGATCTCGGCATTAGTCGCGGCGAACTGATCAGCGGCACCCGCGACGATGCCGACCGCCTCAACACGCTTTGCTACGTCGATGGCGAGTACCTGGCCTACGAGACCGCGACCCTGACGGGCACCGGCCGCTACGACATGAGCTACCTGCGGCGCGGCGCTTACGGCTCGGCGATCGCCGCGCATGCGGCCGGCACGAAGTTCGTGCGCCTCGACGATGCCCTCTTCAAGCAGGCCGTGCCGATCTCGCGCGTTGGCTCGCCGCTCTACCTCAAGTTCCCCAGCTTCAACCGCTACGGCGGCGGCAAGCAGGGCCTCGCCGACGTGGCGGCCTACACCTACCTCATCAGCGGCGCCGCGCTGAAATCGGCGCTGCCCAACCCGACCAACCTGTCGGCGAACTACGTCGCCGGCATCACCCGGCTGCACTGGAATGCCGTCGCTGATTTTCGCGCGCCCATCGACTACGAGGCGCGCTTCGGCCCGACCTGGGCAAGCGCCACGATCCACGGTCGGACATCGCTGCTGGAGCTGCCGATCGGTGCCGACGGCACCTGGTGGATCGCCGCGCACTACCGCACACCCGAGGGCGCTGACGTGTATTCCGCCACTCCGGCAAGCGTCGTGGTGGTCGGCGCCAAGCTGGTGGCCAACGTGGTCGCGGCCTTCGACGAATACGCCCTCGGCTGGCCCGGAAGCGTGAGCGGCGGCGCCGTGGTGCTCGATGGCACCCTGCGCCTGATGGGCGCGGGCAACGTATTGGACGAAGCTGACATCCTTGCCGAGCCGGACATCCTGTGGCTCGGCGGCGTCGCCAGCTCGGGCATCTACACCAATCCGGCCGGCCATCGGATCGATGTCGGCCGCATCGAAGCCTGCAGCGTCACCATGCCCTACACGGTGCGCGGCCAGTCGATCTACGACAACGTGCTCGCGCTCGCCGACGTGCTGCAGGTGACCGACCTGCTCGGCTCGGCCATGGGCGCCAAGGTGACGGCCGTGCCGCAGATCCGCCTGGCACAGGCCGACGGCATCTGGGGTGACTGGCAGAACTTCCAGCCTGGCGAATACGTCGGCCGCCACTTCGATGGTCGGCTCGTGCTGGCTTCGTCGGATGTGCAGGTGTTCCCGATTGTCGATGGATTCCGCTTCGCCGTCGACGTCGAGGACCGCACCGACGTCGGCACCAACGTGGCCGTCGCCGCCAGTGGCGTCTCGGTGCTCTACATCGAGCCGTTCAACGGCGGCGCCGACGGCGCGGCGGTGCCGGCGGTGCAGATCCTCGTCCTCGATGCGCAAGAGGGCGACACGATCGTGCTGTCGGCGCAGACGCTCTCCGGCTTCACGGTGCAGATCAAGAACGGCGGGGCCGGCGTGGCCCGAAACATCAACTGGACAGCAAAGGGGTACTGAATGCAAAACTCGATCGCGCTACCTGTAGTCGGCACGGTCTCGGGCCTGGAGAACAACCAGAAGGCGAACCAGGCGCTGGAGACGATTGCCACGTGTTTCTTGGGGCCTGAAGCGCCAGACCCTACCTATGCTGGGCAATGGTGGGTTGATACCGGCACCACCATCGATGCGACCGGCGGGCCGTGGGTGCGGCAGCGGAACAGTGCGAACACTGCCTGGCTGCGCCGCTTCCGTTGCGATCTCGACTTCGTCAATGCGCTTGGCTCTGTGCAGCTGCCAGCCGGAGCTGGGGTCGTCTTCGAGGGCGCGACCGATGACGGCTTCGAGACGACGCTGGCGGTTGTTGATCCGACAGCCGATCGCATAATCACACTGCCAGACCAAAGCGGCACGATTATGGTCATGGCGCGCGGTACTGACATCGCCTCGGCCGCGACGATCAACCTGACGACCGCAACCGGCGATATTGTTGATGTGACCGGAACGACGGCAATAACGGCGATTACCCTGGCCGATGGCATTGAGAAGACGGTGCGCTTCACCGGAGCCCTGACGCTGACCAACGGCGCAAGCCTGGTGTTGCCCAGCGCCGCAAACATCACTACAGCAGCCGGTGACTTCGCCGTGTTTCGTGGCTATGCCGCTGACGTTGTCCGATGTGTGAGCTACACCAGGGCGAACGGTCAGGCGGTTGTCGGAGCTGGCGGGTTGACGCTCGGCATTGCCGTCGCCTCAACGTCAGGCACTTCCATCGACTTCACCGAAATCCCATCAACGGCCAAGCGGATCACAGTGATGTTCAACGGCGTCAGCACAAGCGGGTCTTCTGCCGTCTTGATCCAGATTGGTGACTCGGGTGGAATCGAGACATCGGGATACCTCGGCACGGCCGGTTACTTCGGTGTTGGCAACGTCGCGCACGCCGTCAGCTTCACCAATGGTTTCCCGGTCGAGCCGGAAACCGGCTTGGCTGTGGATAGGCAAGGAATCGCCATCCTCCAGCGTATCAGCGGAAACGCGTGGGTATTCCAGTCCATTATGGGGCGCTCGAATAACCAATACCTGATGATCGGCGGAAGTGGGAAAACGCTATCTGACACGCTTGATCGCGTGCGAATTACAACGGCCGGCGGCAGCGAAACATTCGATGCTGGAACCATCAATATCTCGTGGGAGTGACTGATATGAACCGAATTGTCGTCAATGTCCAGACTGGAGAGCAAAGCATTGTCCCGCTTACGCAGGAAGAACTCGACGAGATCGCTACACGTGTGCTTGCGCCCGTGGCCGTCCCGCAGATTGTCACCATGCGTCAAGCCCGCCTTGCTTTGCTTCAAACCGGCCTGCTCGCCTCGGTCAATTCCGCCGTGGCTGCGGCCGACGATGCAACGAAGATCACCTGGGAATTCTCCGGTGAGGTGCAGCGAAACAATTCGCTCGTCTCGACGCTTGCCACTGCGCTTAACCTGACCGACGCGCAGCTCGACGACCTCTTTACCCTGGCGGCGACATTGTGAAGATCGGCCTCGCCTACGGACGCAAGCCGTCCTCGATCCTGACCAAGCTCTTCACTGGCTCGACCTGCTACCACGTCTTCTTCGTCGATGAAGCGCGCGGGAAGATGTACGACATGCACCTGATCCGCCGTCGTCGCGCTTGGCCGCACTACCCTGACGATCGGCAGATCATCCTGGCCGACTGTCCGGTCGACGTGCCATCCGACTACCTCGAGCACATGCTCGATATCGACGAGGCGACCTACGGCTGGCGCGACTACCTGCTGTTCGCGCTGCGCCCCTTCTATCACCTGATCGGGAAGAGCACGCGCAATGCGGGCGGCGTGATTTGCTCGGAGATGGTTGCCGACGATCTGATCGCCCTCGGCTGGCGTGTGCGCTTCCCTGAAGTGCCGAGCCCGGCTGATCTGGAGGTCGCCATTTTTGGCAGGAAGGACGCGATACGTGATGATTGAGAGCCTCACACCCGAGGGCAAGGGCGGCGCAATTGCCGGGCTGATATTTCTCGGTCTGGCCATCCTGCGCAAGATCGGCTTGCGTGCCAGCAAGGACATGATCACCCTGTCC
>CAZONS010000083.1:0-12280 GCA_964581195.1 uncultured Thiobacillus sp.
GGGCCGGCGCGGTCGGTTTGCAGCCGGAGATTCCAAAGTCCGACAGGCTCCTAGGCTATATTCCCGCCATGCGGATATCCCTGGTGACTCCTTATCTGCCTGCGTCGCGTAATGGCAATGCCCATACCGCCGTGCGCTGGCGGCGTTTCCTGCGCCAGGCCGGGCATCGTGTCGAGATGATGACGCGGTGGGATGGCCGGCCGGCGGATGTGTTGATCGCCCTGCACGCGCGGCGCAGTCATGCCGCCATCGCCGGCTTCGCGGAGCGTCATCCGGAGCGACCGCTGCTGCTGATCCTGACCGGGACCGATGTCTACCGCGATATCGAGAGCGATGCCGATGCGCGGGAATCCTTGCGCCTCGCGCATCGTCTGGTGGTGTTGCAGGCGCGGGCCGTGGATGCGTTGCCGACCGAGCTGCGCGCCAAGGCTCGGGTGATCCATCAATCCGCGCCGACCCTGAAACCGGCGCGGCGGTCGTCGCGGACCTTCGATGTCTGCGTCGTCTCCCACCTGCGCGACGAGAAGGATCCGTTCCGCGCCGCTCATGCCAGCGCGCTGCTGCCGGCGGCCAGCCGCATTCGCGTGCTGCACGTCGGCGGGCCATTGCAGGAGGGCATGGAAGACGCGGCGCGAGCGCTGGAGTCGCCGCGCTGGCATTGGCTGGGCGCCTTGCCGCATGGGGAGACGCGTCGGCGCATCGCGCGGGCGCGGCTGCTGGTGATCGGTTCGCGCATGGAGGGCGGCGCCAATGTGATCTGCGAGGCGGTGACGGCGGACACGCCGGTGCTGGCCTCGCGTATCGCCGGCAATTTGGGCATGCTGGGCGAGGATTACGCGGGCTATTTTCCGCTCGCGGACGAGGTCGCGCTGGCCGGGTTGCTGTGGCGCGCGGAGAGCGATCCCGCTTTCCTGGCATTGCTGCGGCGGCAGTGCGCGGCGCGGGCGCCGTTGTTCGCGCCGGAACGGGAGGCCGCCGGGGTGCGGGCCCTGCTGGAGGAGTTCACATGAAACTGACCTTGCTTTCGGTGGGCGACAAGTTGCCGGCCTGGGCGAACGCGGCGGTGGCGGAGTATCTGAAAAGGATGCCGCGTGAGGCGCGCGTCGAACTGGTGGAAATCAAGCCGGAAAAACGCGCCGGCCAGTCGCCCGATTCGATCAAGACCATCGAGGCGGCGCGCCTGCTCGACAAGTTGCCCGCCGGCGCCGGCCTGGTGGCGCTGGATGAGCATGGCCGCGAGGTGACGACGCGGGAGCTGGCCGATCTCATGGCGCGCTGGATGGGCGATGGACGCGACGTGGCCCTGGTGATCGGCGGCGCCGATGGCCTCGCGCCGACCCTGCTGGAGCGGGCCGAGCTGAAGCTCTCCCTGTCCCGCCTGACCTTGCCGCACGCGCTGGCGCGGGTGCTGTTGGCGGAACAGCTGTATCGCGCCGTGAGTCTGCTCAACAACCATCCTTATCACCGGGAGTGATCATGGCGAAATCCACATGGCGTCGCTGGTTCTGGCCCGTGCTCGCGTTGACCGTGGTCATGGCCGCCGGCTATGCCGCCTGGCGGTTCTATGGCCAGCCCAAGCCGATCGAGGTCAGCGTGGCCGCCGCCGACCTCGGCCGGGTCGAGTCCTCCATCGCGAACACCCGCGCGGGTACCGTGAAGGCCTGCCGGCGCGCGAAATTGGCGCCGCAGGGCGGTGGCCAGATCGCGAAGCTGCGGGTGCATGAGGGCGATCGGGTGCGCGCGGGCCAGGTGTTGCTGGAGCTGTGGAATGCCGATCTGGCCGCGCAGGCGCGCCAGGCCGAGGAGCAGATCAAGACCGCGCGCGCGCGTCGCGGCGAGGCCTGCGCGGCGGCGGCGGCGGCGCGACGCGAAGCGCGGCGGCAACAGCAACTGGCGGCACAGGGCTTCGTCAGCGCCGCCGGGGTGGATGCGGCCAGCAGCGAGGCGGAGGTGAAGGAGGCCGGTTGCCAGGCCGCCAGCATCGACATCGATACGGCCCGGGCGCGCCTGGAAACGGCCCGCGCCACGCTCTCCCGCAGTGTGCTGAAGGCGCCGTTCGCCGGCATCGTCGCGGAGGTCACCGGTGAGCAGGGCGAGTACAGCACCCCTTCGCCCCCCGGCATCCCGACGCCACCGGCGATCGATCTGATCGACGACAGTTGCCTGTTCGTCAGCGCGCCCATCGACGAGGTGGATGCGCCGAAGGTCAAGGTCGGTCAGCCCGCCCGCATCGCCCTGGATGCCTTCCCGGGCCGGCATTTCGATGGCCGTGTGCGGCGCATCGCGCCCTATGTGCTGGAGCTGGAGAAGCAGGCGCGCACGGTGGAGGTGGAAGTCGATTTCACCCGGCCGGCCGAGGCGAAATTCCTGCTGGTGGGCTATAGCGCCGATGCCGAGATCGTCCTGGAGGCGCGCGATCGGGTGTTGCGCATTCCCACCCAGGCGCTGTTGACCGGTAACAGGGTGCTGGTGCTGCAGGCGGGGGCGCTCGACGAGCGCGAGGTGGTGGCCGGGCTGGCCAACTGGCAGCATACGGAGATCGTGAAAGGCCTGGGCGCGGGCGATCAGGTGGTGGTGTCCCTGGAGAAGGAAGGCGTGAAAGCGGGCGCGCGGGCGGTGGCGAAATGAGGTGGTTCGCCGCGCGGTGGTCGTCATGATCGAACTCGATCGCGTCAGCCGCGCCTTCCAGGTGGGCGACCAGCTGGTGCGGGCGCTGCGCGAGGTGAGTCTGAACATCGCCGCCGGCGAGTTCGTCTCCATCATGGGGCCATCCGGCTCCGGCAAGTCCACCCTGCTCAACCTGCTCGGCCTGCTCGACCGTCCCGATGGCGGCAGTTACCGCCTGGATGGCGAGGATGTGACCGGGCTCGACGACGCCGCGGCGGCGCGGGTGCGGCGCGAGAAGATCGGTTTCGTGTTCCAGTTCTTCCATCTGGTGCCGCGTCTGACCGCCGCCGCCAATGTCGCCCTGCCGATGATGCTGGCCGGGGTGACGGCGGCCGAGCGCAAGGAGCGGGTGGCGGCGTTGCTGGCCGATGTCGGCCTGTCCGGGCGTGCCGGGCATCTGCCGGCGCAGCTCTCCGGCGGCCAGTTGCAGCGTGTCGCCATCGCGCGGGCGATGTCGATGAATCCGGCCCTGCTGCTGGCCGACGAGCCCACCGGCAATCTCGATCGCGCCACCGGACGCGAGGTGCTGGCGCTGCTGGAGGAGCTCAATCGGCGTGGCACGACGCTGATCGTGGTGACCCACGACCAGGAGATCGGCGCCCGCGCGGGGCGGCGCATCCTGATGGAGGACGGGCGGGTGGTGGCGGATGCCACCGTTCCGCCGGCGGGCGAGGAAGACATGCCGTGACCCTCGCCGATACCTTCGCCCTGGCCTGGGGCAGTCTCGGCCACCAGCCCCGGCGCACCCTGCTGATCGCCCTGGCGATGAGCATCGGCGTCGGTTCGGTGGTGGTGCTGACCGCGCTGGGGGAGGGGGCGCGGCGCTACGTGCTGGAGCAGTTCGCCTCGCTCGGCACCAATCTGATCATCGTCATTCCCGGTCGCGCGGAAACCACCGGGGCGGCGCCCGGTGTGCTTTCCGGCCAGACCACGCGCGATCTCACCCTGGGCGACGCCGAGGCCGTGGCGCGCCTGCGCGGCGTCACGCGGGTGGCGCCGCTCAATGTCGGGGTGGCGCAGGTGTCGCGCGGCGCTCTCAGCCGCGAGGCGGTGCTGTTGGGCTCGTCCGCCGCCATGCTGGAGATCCGCCACATGCGCATCGCGCGGGGCCGTGGTCTGCCGCTCGTCCCCTACGATCAGGCGACGCCGGTATGTGTGCTGGGCGAGCGCATTCGCGCCGAATTGTTCGGCGTCGACAATGCCCTGGGCGAGTGGGTGCGCATCGGTGACCGGCGCTTCCGCGTGGTCGGCGTGCTGGCCAGCCAGGGGCAGCAGATGGGCTTCAATACCGACGAGACGGTGGCCGTGCCGGTGGCGGCGGCGCAGCAGCTGTTCAATACCGAATCCCTGTTCCGCATCCTGGTGGAGGCGCGCGGTCGCGAGGCGGTGGCGGCGGTGAAGGAGAGCGTGCTGGCGCTCCTCAAGACCCGGCACGAGGGCGAGGCGGATGTCACCGTCATCACCCAGGACGCGGTGCTGGCGACCTTCGACCGCATTCTTGGCGCCCTGACCCTGGCGGTTTCCGGCATCGCCGCGATCAGCCTCGGCGTCGCAGGGGTGCTGATCATGAACGTGATGCTGGTCTCGGTGACGCAACGCCGTTCCGAGATCGGCCTGTTGAAGGCGCTCGGCGCCTCGGCCGCCAATGTGCGCCATCTGTTTCTCGCGGAAGCCGCCCTGATCGCCCTGCTCGGGGCGGCGGGCGGCCTGCTCATCGGTCTTGCCGCCAGCTTCCTGCTCGGTCGCGTCTATCCCACGCTGCCGATCGCGCCGCCGATCTGGGCGCTGGCCGCCGCCGTCGCCACCGCGCTGCTCGCCAGCCTGCTGTTCGCCTGGCTGCCGGCGAGGAGGGCGGCGAAGCTGGATGCGTCCCTGGCGCTGGCGAGACGGTGACGATGGCGTATCCGCTCTCGCTACGTGGTTTTGCTCCCCCCTTTGCAAAAGGGGGGCTGGGGGGGATTTATACGGCCCCCACCAACGCGCGCGTCGCCAAATCCCCCGCCCCCCTTAGGGAAAGGGGGGCGTTGTAATGCGCCTCCCCGACCTGTTGCGCCTCTCGCTCGGCGCCCTCACCCATCATCCCGGCCGCAGTTTTCTCTCGGCCCTGGGCATCGCGGTCGGCGTCGCGGCGGTCATCCTGCTCACCGCGCTGGGCGAGGGGCTGCATCAGTTCGTGCTGGCCGAGTTCACCCAGTTCGGTACCAATCTGATCGCCGTCACACCCGGCAAGACGCAGACCCATGGCGGCTCCGTCGGCATGTTCGGCAGCGTGCGGCCGCTTTCCCTGGAGGATGCCGAAGCGCTGCGCCAGGTGCCGCGAGTCGAGAGCGTCTGCCCGGTGGTCCAGGGCAACGCCGAAGTCGAGGCCCGGCAGCGCGGCCGCCGCGTCACCGTCTATGGTGTCGGATCGGACTTTGTCCGGACCTTTCGCATGCGCGTCGCCAGCGGCGGTTTCCTGCCCGCCGATGATCCGCGCGGTTCGCGCGCATTCGCCGTGCTCGGCGCCAAGGTGCGCGACGAGTTGTTCGGCGCGGGCAACCCGCTCGGCGAGTTGATCCGCGTCGGCGGCCAGCGCTATCGCGTGGTCGGCGTGATGGCGGCCAAGGGCCAGGTACTGGGCTTCGACCTCGACGACACCGTCTACCTGCCGGCGGCGCGCGCGCTGGAACTGTTCAACCGCGAAGGGCTGATGGAAATCGACGTCGCCCATGACCCGGATGCCAGTCCGGAACAGGTCGAGGCCGGCATCCGCCGGGTGCTCAAGGCCCGCCATGGCGGCGAGGACTTCACCGTCACCCCGCAGCAGCAGCAACTGGCCGTGCTCGATTCCGTGCTGGGCGTGCTGACCTTCGCCGTCGCCGCGCTGGGCAGCATCTCCCTGGTGGTCGGTGGCGTCGGCATCCTTACCCTGATGACCATCTCCGTCAGCGAACGCACCGGTGAGATCGGTCTGCTCAATGCGCTCGGCGCCCGCCATGGCCAGATCATGGCGCTGTTCCTCGTCGAGGCGGCGGGCCTGGCGGCGCTCGGCGGCGCCGCCGGCCTCGCTCTGGGAATCGGCCTGGCGCGGATTCTGCAACTGGCCCTGCCGGCGCTGCCGGTCACGCTGGCCTGGGATTACATCCTCGCCGCCGAGGCGGTGGCGGTGGTCATCGGCCTTGGCGCCGGGGTGGCGCCGGCGCGACGGGCGGCAAAGTTCAATCCGGTGGAAGCTTTGCGGGCGGAGTGATGATGGCTTTCTCTCCGATAAATCGGCCCGAAGTGGGGATGTTCTCCCCGTCAGGCTTCGTGCATCGCAAAAATATGCAATTGCCATTATCATGCGGCATGAATTATTGATTCCATGGAGATGGCTATGCTCAAAATTGTAGGTACCAGCGGCCAACTTTCGCTGGGTAAACAATTCGCGGGGCGCTACTTCGAGATGGAGACCCAGGAAGACGGTGCCATCCTGCTCAAACCCATGCGCGTCATTCCCGAAGCCGAGGCCTGGCTCTATACCCCGGAAATGCGTGATCGCCTCGCCCGCGCCGAGTCCTGGATGGCCGCCAATCCGCCGAGTGAAACCGATCTGGACGCGCTGGCCGCCAGGCTGGATAACCGGGAATGAGCGGCAAGGTTCTGCTGGATCTGAACCTGCCCGAGTTTCAGGACGATCTGCTCGCGCTGGATGGCAACGAGGTCCGACTGGTGCTGAAAACGCTGCGCAAACTGCGTGGCCTGGACTGGCCTGCGGTCTACCGCGACCACGGCCTCAAGTGGGAAGAGATCAAGGGCGCGCCCGGTCGCTACACCCTCCGCCTGTCCCGCTCCTGCCGCGCGGTGGCGCGGCGTGAAGGCGATTACCTGCGTTTCATCGCGCTGCATGTGGATCATGATGGGGCGTATGGGAAGAAGTAGCCTGGTTTTGCATGTGCTGTTCCAGGCAAGGGCCGGTTACCGCCGCACCAGTGGAAGCTTTGCGCGCCGAATAGGGGGAAAATGCGGGGCCCCGACGCAACACCGTGTCTCGCCCGCCTCATGTTGAAATCCCTCTATCTCGCTTCGCAGAGTCCGCGCCGGCTGGAACTACTGCGCCAGATCGGCCTGGCGCCGGCGGTGTTGCTCCTGCGCAATGGTTCGGGACGGATGGATGTCGACGAGACGCCCCTGCCGGAGGAGCCGGCGGTCGACTATGTGCTGCGTCTGGCGCGGCGCAAGGTGGAGGCGGGGGAAGCGGCCAGACAGGGACGCGGCCTGGCGGATTGGCCGATCGTCGCGGCGGATACCACGGTGACCCTGGATGGCCGCATCCTCGGCAAGCCGGCCGACGCGACGGAGGCGGAGGCGATGCTGCGCGCCTATGCCGGGCGCGCGCACAGCGTGTTGACCGGGGTGGCGGTGGTGTTTCGTGGCCGGATGGCGGTGGCGCTGTCGGAGAGCACGGTCGGTTTCCGCGCCCTGTCGGATGCCGAGATCGCCGCCTACGTCGCCTCCGGCGAACCGTTCGACAAGGCCGGCGGTTACGGCATCCAGGGACGCGCGGCGGTGTTCATCGCGCATCTTTCGGGCAGTTATTCCGGGGTGATGGGCCTGCCCCTGTTCGAAACGGCGGAATTGTTGCGCGAGGTGGGCTTTCCCGTGCTGTAGCCACGATTCGCGAGACGCGCCGCGCGCGCTTCGCGAATACTGACTATCCGAGAACGAGATGAGCGAAGAGATTCTGATCAACGTGACGCCCCAGGAAACGCGCGTCGCGGTGTTGTATCTGGGTGTGGTGCAGGAGTTGCACATCGAGCGCGCCGGCAGTCATGGCCTGGTGGGCAACGTCTACCTGGGCAAGGTGAGCCGGGTGCTGCCGGGGATGCAGTCGGCGTTCGTCGACATCGGTCTCGATCGCGCCGCCTTCCTGCACGTGGGCGACATCGTCGAGGCGCGCTGCGAAAACTGCCCGCGGCCGATCGAAAAGGTGCTGCACGAGGGCCAGAGCGTGCTGGTGCAGGTGATCAAGGACCCGATCGGCACCAAGGGCGCGCGGCTGTCGACCCAGATCAGCATGGCCGGGCGCTTCCTGGTGTTCCTGCCGCAGGAGACGCGCATCGGCATCTCGCAGAAGATCGAGGACGAGGTGGAGCGGGAACTGCTGCGCGAGCGCCTGACCCGGCTGCTGCCGGAGGGCGAGCAGGGCGGCTTCATCATCCGCACCATGGCCAACATCGCCGACGACGCCGAGCTGGCCGCCGACGTGGACTATCTCTACACCCTCTGGGACGCGATCAAGGCGCGTTCCGAGAACACCACGGGACCGAAGGCGATCTATCAGGAGCTGGATCTCGCGCATCGCGTCCTGCGCGATTTCGCGACGGCGGAAACCAGCCGCATCCTGGTCGACTCGCGCGAGACCTTCACCCGTCTGGATGCCTTCGCGGCGGAGTTCACCCACAGCGTCCACGGCAAGATCAGCCACTATCTGGCGGAGCGGCCCCTGTTCGACCTCTACGGCGTCGAGGAAGAGATCGAGAAGGCCCTGGGGCGTCGCGTGGATCTGAAATCGGGCGGTTATCTGATCGTCGACCAGACCGAGGCGCTGACCACCATCGATGTGAATACCGGCAGCTACACCAGCGGACGTACTTTCGACGAGACCATCTTCAAGACCAACCTGGAGGCGGCGCAGTCCATCGCCCGGCAACTGCGCCTGCGCAACATGGGCGGCATCATCATCCTGGACTTCATCGACATGGACAGTCCGGAACACAAGCAGGCGGTGCTGGCGGAGTTGTCGAAGGCGCTGGCGCGCGACCACACCCGCATGACCATCAACGGCTTCACCTCGCTGGGCCTGGTGGAGATGACCCGCAAGCGCACCCGCGAGAGCCTGATCCGGGTGCTCTGCGAGCCTTGCCCGACCTGCCAGGGGCGCGGCCAGATCAAGACGGCGCAGACCGTCTGCTACGAGATCCTCCGCGCGATCATGCGCGAGGCGCGCCAGTTCAGCGCCCGCGAGTTCCGCATCATGGCTTCGCAGACGGTGATCGATCTGTTTCTCGACGAGGAATCGCAAAGCCTGGCGCAGTTGTCCGACTTCATCGGCAAGCCGATCTCGCTCCAGGTGGAGAGCATCTTCAGCCAGGAGCAGTACGACATCATCCTGCTGTAGGGCGTAAAAGCGCGGCGCCTTCCGCCGCCGCGTGGGGCTGGCGGAAGGCGCCGGCATGAAGACGCCGGCTTTTCCGCCCTACGCCGCTGGCGGCTGTTGCGTGGTGTCCAGCGGCCGGAAGGCGACGCCGGTGAGCAGGGAAAACTCCTTGGCGACTTCCTCGATCTGGTCGACCTGCGCCTTGATGCCGACCATGTCGCGGCTGATCGTGGCGCTGCGCTCCTGGATGGTGCTGAGATTGGTATGCACCTTGTTCAGGTTTTCCAGACGGTGCTCCAGCTGCGTCTTGTGTTCCTTGATGCGCGCGACGATGGGGTCGAGGGTGAGGCGCAGCCAGGTTTCCGTTTCCAGGCGCACCTGCTGGAACACGATGCGCGCCTGGGTGACCAGGGCGATGTAGAACTTCTTCACCATGAACCGCTTCTCCAGCATGATGTTGAGCGGGTCGGAACAGAATTCCTGGGTGCTCACCATCAGCTCGTCGAGACGGGCGCGATAGCGGGAGAGGTCGAGGTTGGGCGGGTCCATCCGCTCCATGCCATGGACGTCGTGGAAGCGCTGGTAGGCGGCGTTGAGTAGTTGCTTGATGCCGCCGGCCTGCTGATTGGTGTGGTCGAACTCCCCCCCCATGCGACGGATCAGGAGATGCATGCCCTTGATCAGGCCGGCCGTGGTCCAGCTGTCGTTGATCGCCATCATCGACTCCTCGATGATCTTGTCCATGCGGTCGTCATCGAGGTGGGTGAGCAGTTCCCAACCCTGTTGCGCGACGATCTTGCGGGTGACGTTGAAATTGCGCGCGGTCTCTTCGTACAGTTGCTTGTCGCTCAGCATCTTTTCCCGCATCTGGCCGACGATCTGCTGGTTCTTGCCGGAAAGGGCGTACAGGTCCATCAGCGACTGGCGCGCGGCGAGCAGGCGGTTGTGCGCGGTGTCGCGCGCCTCGATGAGCAGCGGGCCGACTTCGCGCACCACGGCTTCGCGCATGATCTTTTCTCGCGAAGGGATGATCTCGCGCGCCAGCATGACTTCCAGGGCCTGGATGCCGGAGCGTTTCAGCAGGTCGTCATTGCCGCGTATCTTGCCGACCAGGGCCTTCTGGGCGGAAATCGCCATGACGCTGGAGGTCGGGATGTTGAGCTGGGTGGCGGTGGATTCGATCTGGCGCTGGATGGTGCGGCCTATTTCCTCGGGGGACTTGATGTCATCCCAGAGCATGTCGATCTTGTTCAGCACCGCGTAGTGCTGGCTCGCGTGCTTGGACACCCACTTGTTCCAGATCTCGAAATCGGACTGGGTGACGCCTGTATCCGTGGCCAGCAGGAACAGCAGGGCATGGGCGTTGGGAATGGCGGAAATGGTCAGTTCCGGCTCCGCGCCCATGGCGTTGAGGCCAGGGGTGTCGAGGATGGCGAGGCCGGATTCCAGCAGCGGGTGCGGGAAGTTGATCAGGGCATAGCGCCAGGCCGGGATCTCCACGCGATCCTGATCCTTCACCATGTAGCCCAGGTTGGGGTCGTTCTCGTCCCAGAGGCCGAGGGCGCGCGCCTCCACCTTGAACACCACCTTGGTTTCCGCAAGCTTGCGCATGGCGGAAACCATGGCGTTCGGATCGCTGACGTCGAGCTTGATCGTGCTCCATTCCACCGGCATGCGCTTGAGCGTGGTGATGCTGTCGTCACGGAACCGGGTCTCGATCGGCAGCAGGCGGATATAGGGCTCGGTGTCGGCGTCGTAGAAGATCTCCGTCGGACACATGGTGGTGCGGCCGGCGTCGGAGGGGAGCAGGCGCTGTTTGAAGTCGGAGAAGAACAGGGCGTTGATGAGCTCGGTCTTGCCGCGGCTGAATTCGGCCACGAAGGCCAGCATCAGTCGGTCTTTCTTCAGGTTCTCGGTCAGGTCGAACAGACGCAGCAGCATCGTCGGTTCCGCGTCGGCATATTTTTCCAGCCAATCCTTGTAGGCGGACACGACCTTGACCAGGCGGTCACGCCTATGGCGGAACCGGGTAATGCCGCTTTCCAGGCCGTAATTCATCAGTTCTTCCCCTCTTCCATGTCGTGCGCCGGGCCACCCCTGGCATGTCTCGATTCAGGGGCGCGGCTCGGGGGAGTCCCCGGGTCCGGGTCGCAGCTTAACCGCCGTTGAGCCAACTCGGGGGCAACAGGCGCCCAAAGCACTTTCTGGCGGGATTTCTCACCGCGCACGATTCTAACCTCACGTCGCGCCACGCCGAGACACCGCGCCATGAATTCCGTGAGGGCGGCGTTCGCCGCGCCTTCCACCGGCCGTGCCGATATGCGGACCTTGAGCGCCTCGCCGTGCTCGCCCGCCAATTCGCTGCGTGTGGCGCCGGGCTGGATGTGGATGCTGATCTCGACGCCGGCATCCGCCGGACGCAGCCAG
Source organism: uncultured Thiobacillus sp. (assembly GCA_964581195.1). Lineage (GTDB taxonomy): Bacteria > Pseudomonadota > Gammaproteobacteria > Burkholderiales > Thiobacillaceae > PFJX01. The sequence goes on from CAZONS010000083.1 coordinate 11,213, forward strand.
GGCGGCATCACACCATGGTCCGCGCCAGGCGTTCGAGCGCGGAAATCGGGGCGATCAGGAGCAGTTGCACCACGATCAGCGCGACCAGGGGGGTGAGGTCGACGCCACCGATGGGCGGCACGAGTTTCTGGAACGGTTTCAGGATCGGGCGGGCCAGGGCATAGACCAGCGGCGCGTGCGGCGAAAACGGATTGACCCAGCTCAGGATCGCCTGCAGCAGGACGAAGCCCATCAGCAGGTAGAGCGCCAGACGCGCGCTGGCGGCCAGCGCCAGCAGCAGGAAGGCGGGCATGACCCCGGGGCCCGCGGCCATGAAGGGATAGTCCAGCAGCCAGTAGCTGCCCAGGGCTGACAGCAGTTCCGCCAGGTAGAAAGGGATCAGGCTGGCCCAGTCGAGCCCGAAGAAGCCGGGCACCACCCGGCGCAACGGGCGTACCGCGAAATCCGTGACCTTCACGATGAACTGGGCGAAAGGGTTGTGGAAGGGCACCCGCACCCATTGCATCCAGAAGCGCAGGAACAGCGCGCAGGCGATCAGATCGAGGGCGGTGCGCAGCAGGAATTGGGCGGCATCGATCAACATCAGTCTTTCCCGAACAGGTTGCCCATCTCGTTCGCGCGTTCCGCCGCCGCGCGCGCCGCCAGTCCGATGAGATATTTGACGCCGCCTTCCTCCAGCGCCAGGAGGCCGCGCTCGGTGGTGCCGCCCTTCGAGGTGACGCGGGCGCGCAATTCGGCCGGGGAAGACTTGTCCCGGATCGCCAGGGCGGAAGCGCCGAGAAAGGTGTGCAGGGTGAGCTGGCGGGCTGTCTCGGCGGGCAGGCCGAGATCGATGGCCGCCTGTTCCAGCGCCTCGATGAAGAGGAAGACATAGGCCGGGCCGCTGCCGGAAATGGCGGTGACGGCGTCGATCTGGGCCTCGGTGTCGACCCAGACGACGCCCCCCACGGCTTCCAGCAGCTGGGCGGCCTGGGCTTTCTGCGCCGCGTTGACCTCGGGCAGGGCGTAGAGGCCGGTGATGCCGGCGCCGACCAGGGCGGGAGGGGTGGGCATGGCGCGGACCACGCC